>JAAZEK010000321.1 GCA_012512335.1 Clostridiales bacterium
CAGTACATGGAATGCTACACCTTCATTCGTTGTCGTATACCGACTCACCCACCCAAAGTGATATCCTGAAACTGATACCACGATAATGCTTGTAAGAGCTGGTCATCCGTATAATCAGGCCATAATTCATCAATAATAAAGAAATCAGAGTATATAGTTTGTACTGTAAGTGCAGAACCGTCCCCGTGCTTCTTTCCCGTGTTTCCCATGCTTCTCCAAAGACAAATTAGATGTATTGCAAAATCCAGCTTAGTATCGTATATTATCTTCGAGGTGAACAAATGAATACTACAGTGAAAATTGGAATAATAGGTGCTGGTTCTTTAGGTATCTTATATGGTCAGAAACTTACTAAAGCTTATGGAAAAGAGAATGTGCTTTTTATCGCAAATGAGGAGCGATGCAGAAAGTATAAGAACACAGAGTTCTTGTGTAATGGCGAAGGTTGTGATTTTCAGTTTGTATCTACTGGAAAAATAAGCAGGGAAGCTGTAAATGAGAAACACTATAAAGATTCAAACAACGAAGTAATGAATCAAATGAACCTGGATTTGGTGATTTTTACTGTAAAATCCACGGATCTAGCTACTGCAATAGAAGATGCTAAGCCATTTGTAAACGAAAACACAGTAATTCTATCACTATTAAATGGTATAACCAGTGAAGAGCAGATAGAAGCAGTGTTTGGTAAAAAACATATGATCTATAGTGTTGCCCTTGGAATGGATCCCATCAGAAAGGATTACCAGATTAGCTATCAGAATATCGGCAAAATTGTGTTTGGCAGCAGATATGGAAATCAAGTGGATGATGTACGTTTAGTATCTGATGTTCTGGAGAAAGCGGATATTCCCAATGCTGTTTCCGATGACATAATGTATGTCTTGTGGAAAAAGTTGATGCTAAATACAGGAGTAAACCAAGTTATTGCTGTATATGCTTCAACATATGGTGGGATGCAGCAAGAAGGTGAAATACGCACCAAGATGATAGAAGCTATGAAAGAGGTAGTAGAAGTTGCAAAGCATGAAGGGGTTAATTTGACGCAAGATGATATCAAAGAAAATGTAGTTCTGCTGGACACTATGAATCCAGAAGGAATGCCTTCAATGCGGCAGGATACTAAAGCTGGTAAGAAAACCGAAGTGGAATTGTTCTCCGGTACCATATGCCGATTGGGGCGAAAGTATAATATCCCAACACCGGTAAACGACTTCTTCTATGAAAGAATTCGGGAGATAGAGAGTTCATATTTAGGGGAAGAATAGGGACGGTTCTCATGCTTCCTTAAAAAATTCGTGAGAGAGAGAATTTATTAATCGAACAATTTGTCGCATTGAATCGCACGATAAATCGTACAATACACTTGCAAAAGACCGCACACTATGCTAAGATTATATGGACGATATGTAAAGCGAGGTTTTTCTATGGAGTTTAATAATTATAGTAAAGATGTGGTTACTGCTACGGAGCTTAAGCAAAACTTGGGTAAATACCTGAACCATGTTGAAGAGTTAAATGATGTTGTGATTACAAAAAACGGTACTAAGATAGCCAGGCTGACCCCCTATGTTACTGATATTGAGCAATACTTTACAGTAAGAGAAAACGCAATGGATTACCAATATGGTGGTAAAAAGGTTACCTATGAAGAGTTTATGGAGATTTACGAGAAAAGCAGCCTTCGAATGGAGCTGATTAATGGTGAAATCTACTTGTTAGCTTCTCCCACTATTGGACACCAGGAAATCCTTGGTAGGCTGTACCTTATTTATAATGCATTTTTCAAGGGAAAACAATGTAGAGTTTTCCTAGCTCCTTTTGATGTACACTTTCGAAAGAAAGATATAAAAGAGCCAGACGTAATGCAACCTGATCTGTTAGTAGCCTGCGATCTTGAGGATAATGTCACAGAAAAAGGTCGTTATATGGGCACACCTACTATGGTTGTAGAAATACTATCCGACAGCACCCGTACCAAAGATTTAATCACAAAGCTTAATACTTATGCTACTTCAGGTGTAAAGGAATATTGGATTATAGACCAGAAACAAGAGATGATTACGATTTATTCCTTCAAGGATTATGAAGTAGATAACTATGTTAGCTACAAAAACGGAGATATTGCAGAATCCTTCATTTTTATCGGGTTATCAGTGGATGTAAAAGAACTATTTCTTAATTTAATATAAGTCGAAGAACGCTTGGTCATCTACATAACATGTGTCTTCCTCTTGTTAAGCATCCGTATAATCACTTTTGTCAAAGAAGATACAAGTATAATCCCAATCGCCAAAGCTCCCGCTTCCAAAATTGTTTTTATTCCATATGAAAAGGCAAGCTCATTATTTCCTTCCAGTAGATTTAGTGCAAATTGAAATATTGCCCCTCCAGGAACCACGGGAATTAGGGCAGGGACAAGAAATACTGAGGCTGGTGTCTTTCGTTTCCGTGCTAAGATTTCTGCACAAATTGACATGGATATGCTGGCAACAAGCATTCCGATATGACTTTCATAGCCATAAACTGTCGTGATGGAATAGAAAAAGAAACCTAATCCAGCATTTAAGGCTGCTAATATTAAGCTTACTCCTCGGATGTTAAACATAATACCAAAGGATACTGCTGCAATAGTGGAAAATAAGATATTCTTCAGCATATTATAAACCTCCTATTTGCGACAAAAGCATAATGGCAATAGCAGCACCGCTAGCCAGCGCTACAGCTATGCCTAAGGCCTCAATACCGCGGCTAATTCCAGAGACCAACTCTCCTGCAACTGCATCACGCAAGGCATTGGTAAACAAGATACCTGGCACTAAAAGCATCAAGGAGGCAAAGGTAACGATCCACCAATCTGAAAGGATTCCAAAATAGGATAGAAGCCAGCCTAGCAAAGCTGCTACAGCACCGCCCATGAAATTCGTGGTAAAATAGCCAAGCTGGACTTTATTTAAGGCACCTACAACCAATTGAAGTGAAGCACCCACGACTAACCCCATCAGAAAGTGTATCCATCCACCACCAAAAATGACTGTAAATGAAGCAGAGGCTAATCCTGCTGCTAGAACAGTTAACCAAAGGCTATAAGGTTGTTTTTGATTAATTTCCTGAAGTTTTTTCTTTGCTTCTACAATAGTAATGGGATTCTTATTGATTTCTCTGGACAAGTCATTTACCGCTTCCACTTTGTCTATGTTAGTGCCACGAGAGGGAATGCGCATCATTCGTGTAAATGATTCACCATAGTTATCAATTATAGAAATTATAATTGTAGTAGGAGTTGAGTAGCTTTCACAATTCTCTATGCCAAAGGCTTTGCAGAAGTAAAGCATTGTATCTTCCACCCGATATGTTTCTCCACCATTCTCCAAAACTATCTTTCCAGCTCTGCATGCAATATCTATAATTTCTCCTATGGGGTATTTTCTTGCATCCACTCAACGTGACCTCTTTCTATTTTTATCTTTAAGTTCTTGCCGAATTCCTGACTGTAAATGGAATGGCACCAAGATTCTTGTATACTTTCATAATTGACACAAGAAGATTCTTATAAAAGCTTAGAATTACATAAACAGATTACTATGTACACTGTCAATTAGCACACTGTCAATTGCGCAAGCTATTGTTTGTAGCTCCCACTCATTTTGATTATACTATTTTACTAAATGTTATGCTATAGTTAGATTGTAACTGGCCAAGAGCCATGTGGAAGCATGGGGACGGTTCTTGTGCTTCCCTATTGTAACTGTTTTATGCGTAATGGGGACGGTTCTTAATGGTTTAAACAAGCATCAGACGACTAATACCGATGTTAGCCTTGGGTCGGTTCTCTCGAATCACAATACGAATAACTATGTATAAGAAGGAGATAGATTATAGAATGGAAAACAACATAAAACATGATCTCATAAAACACGACCCCACAAAACTTGTAACTGCTGTAATAGTCGGTGCAGGGCACCGTAGCATCTTGTATGGATCCTATGGTTTTGACCATCCGGATGAGTTAAAAGTTGTTGGTCTTGTAGAACCCAACGAGCTTAGACGAGCTCAGACAGCGGAAATATTCAGTATACCTAAGGAAAATTGTTTTGAAACCGTCGAGGAGTTGGTAGCACGTCCTAGATTTGCAGACGCAGCTATTAATGGAACTATGGATCATATTCATGTAGAAACGTCATTACCATTATTGGAGGCAGGATATCATCTTTTACTAGAAAAGCCTATTTCAACAAATGAAGAGGATATGATGAAGCTTCTTGAAACTGCCAGACGAACTCAGCGAAAAGTCATGATTTGCCACGTCCTACGCTATGCGCCATTCTATGTTGAGATTCGCAGACGTATTTTAGATGGAGAACTTGGTGAAATAATTAACATTCAGTCCAGCGAGCATGTAAGTTATCATCATATGTCAGTCAGCCATATAAGAGGTAAGTGGAACAAAACTGACGGTTCTCAATCATCTATGCTTATGGCTAAATGCAGCCATGACCTTGATATTCTTGCTTGGTTGAAGAGTGGTACAGCTCCTATTAAGGTAAACTCTATGGGAAACCTGATGCAGTTTAGAGAGGAAAAGGCACCCAAAGGCTCAGGCATAAGGTGTTTAGTAGATTGTGAAATTGAAGATCAATGTCTGTACTCTGCGAAAAAGTTATATCTGGATCATCCGGAACGCTGGAGTTTCTACGTCTGGAGTCATATCGAAGACAACGAAAACCCAAGCATGGAGGATAAAATTCACTCATTGAAAACAGACAACCCTCATGGAAGATGTGTCTGGAGGTGCGATAACAATGTTGTGGATCATCAATCCGTAGTAATTGAGTTTGATGATGGTTCCACTGCAACTCATAATATGGTGGGTGGCAGTTCAAAACCCGGCAGGCATATTCATGTAATCGGAACCAAAGGTGAAATTTTAGGCTCTGTGGATAATGGTGTTTTGACTTTAATCCACCCCGATCCGCGACCTGGGCATGAGTATACTGAGGAAAACATTGATACAAGCACCGCTGGTGCAAGCCATGGCGGAGGAGACATGCGTATGATGGAGGATTTTGTAAAAGTAATTCGAAACCAGGCGTCGTCAATTTCTACAACCAGTTTGGAGGATTCTATATACGGGCATCTTATAGGTTTCAAAGCCGACGATGCTATGAAACAAGGGAAGGTTATGGTACTACGCTAGGTAATTAAATTTGACCTGTGTCTAAATGGCTTACTGGTCTCTTCTCCACGTAGACCAATCGGATGGCTGCAGCAACCAGGAAGAACAGTAGCGCTAAACCTAAACCGAAGCCTATCTGGAATCCAGCGCTATCTGCAATGAGGCCAACTAACCATGGAATAAGCATAGCACCCAACGACATGGCACCTGAAAGTGCACCTGTTACTGTGCCAGCTGACGAGGGGAAGAGTTTGTTTGCATATGCCAAACCAGTAGGATGAAGGCCTGAGAAGAAGAAACCTGACAAGAAAACGCCGATGGCAATCAGGATTGGTTGAGAAGAATATATGGCAAGTGGATAAAATAATAAACTGCCGATGGAACATACAAGAATTGTACGCGAAAAGCCAACTCGATCTGAAATAAGGCCACATAAAAATCGGCCAGCGGTAAGACCAATATAGAAAATTGTAACCATACTAGAACCAAGGATGGTTGAATATTGCATTTCATTCATGTAAGTATTTATCCATCCAACCAAGCTGGTAGCCGAACCATTGTAAATAAAGCTGACCATGAAGAGTAAAATAAATATAGGATGGAACAAAAAGGATTTAACAGGGGCGATTTTCTGTCTGCTTGTTGGGTCCTTTTCTACTTTTGGTACAGGTGTACCTAAAATAAGGAGTAGATACACAAACCATAAGACAGCAGCTCCGTAGAATACCATCCTCCATCCGAACTGCCAAGTTAGAACTAGGCCAATAGCAAGAGGTCCAATTAAAGAACCTATGCCATATACTCCATGTAATGCGTTCATTGCTGCTCCCCGGCGATCAGCATAGATCTCGGCTACAAGTGTATTCAAAGATGTATTAAGAAAACCGCCAAAAATTCCGTTTACAACGAAAAACAGCAAAACGATAGACCAGCTGTTAGTTGAGGCGATAATTGCCATTGAAATTCCCTGGACTAAACAAGCGATTATAATCACAGGCTTTTTACCAAATTTGTCACCTAGAATTCCTCCTAGGAACACGCCAAAAAAGCCACCACCAGCACGGGCTGTAAAAGCAGCACCTGCAACTGCCAAACTAATGCTGAAGTCCTTGATCATGAAGGGCAGAGAAGGGGATAGGACAACAGTGATAAGACCAATAAGAAAATATCCTAGGTAGCTTGTTACAGTCATAAATCGCTTGTTCACTGCATTAATTCCTTTCTTGAAGCATGGGGACGGTTCTCGTGCTTCCTCGTGTTTCTCCAAAATTTTGCAACTGTCTTAGTGAACAATATATCATATGTATAAACTGAATGCTATTTTTTTATCTTCTTCTTCCTTAGATAATATATTTTACTAATCCATCCGGGAATACAGCAGGGATTTCTTTCTGAAAGAAGGACTTTATCTCTTCCAGTTCCTCTTTACGGTAGGTATACTTTCCGTAGCCGAATTGTCCATATTTGTATGTTCTTTCTTCGTCCTCCATGGGCAACTTTGTATCGGGGAAAATCTCGGTTATGATGTCTTTTGCTCTAGGAGTGTACCTATGGGAGATAACTTCAAAAGTAACAGGATAGGTCATCTTTTTTGGTAGGGCATCTTTTAATTCCAATAGCAAATTTTTGTAATCATTTTTCCAATCATCATATAAAAAGATCGGGGCAATAAGAAAGCCAGTGGGATATTCGGCAGAGATGATTTTTCTTGCGGCTTCGATTCGTTTGGATGTCAGAGGTGTTCCGTTTTCAAAGTCTTGAATCACCCTGTCCGTATTCAAGGTAAAACGAACCTCTGTATGGCCACCATGATCAACATCCAGGAGAGTATCCACATCTGTAAACTTAGTTACAAATCGGAATCGTCCCTTTTCAGTTTTGCTGAAATACTGAATGGCTTGCTTCAAGGAATGGGAATAAGGTTCAACTGGTATGGGATCCGATGTGGCGGAGCCTTCAAATATTGTTTCATCCGGCAACCTCTCTTCGATGTTTTTTCTAGCCTGGTCCAAGATTTCGTCCACATTCACGTTGACCCGCGTATAAGGTTTGTCACCAAGGTTTGTATTTAGATAGCAGTACTCACATTGTCCGATGCAACCTGACATCAAGGGGAGCTGGTAGTGAGCAGAAGGCTTGCAGGATTGGAATTTCATGCCCTTCCGAATCC
>JAAZEK010000322.1 GCA_012512335.1 Clostridiales bacterium
AGTGCGGTATTACCGATACTCCATCAGGTATCACAGTTATCATTGAATCCTGTTTCTTAAGGATTTCATCCGCCTTCTTGATTGCTTCTTCAATGCTTCGAGCAGGTATCATATGCATATCTGTCACTAAGTCGTCTGGGGCTTCTGAAACATATATAACGCTAGCTTTTTTCAATATTCTAGCAAAAATCTGCGATTCCCACTGATCAGCTATAGTATCTTCCTTTGGGGTATCTAAGATAGAAGACTCAATTTTCTCTAAATTCCGTTCATCCTTAAAGGTTCGGAAAAACCCTTCTCCCCCGTGCCCATCACCGGATTCCGCTACCATGATAATAACACCATCTTTATTAACTATAGACTCTGCCGCTGTCATGCCTTTTACAGCCTGATATATATTTTGATCAAGAGGATATCCACCATTTGTGGTGATTACAATATCAGAGGGTATACTACTTACCTTGCATTTGCTACTTAGAAATTCACAGCCCTGTTGATGAGCCAGATCAAAATCCCCAGCTACTGCATAAATGACCTCTTTTTTTGCATTGATAACTACATTTACAATAAAGCTCAGCTTTGCGGTTTTACCTGCAAAAATCATATCTTTTTGTATAGGATTGCCTTCTAGGATACCTGTTCTTGCTTTTTCATCAGCTAAAAATTCTGCATTGTGATTGTACATAACAGTTGTCTTACTCGCAATACCTGGTAAGACGCTTTTTCTTCCTCCTGAAAACCCAGCAAAGAAATGAGGCTCAATAAAGCCTTCTGACACCAGAAGATCTGCTTCCTCAGCCAACCTATTAATAATTAGTTGACCTCCTGAAGGGAGAACGCCTAAATTTACCATCATATTATCGTCATAGCTATCATGTACATATATCTTTTCATCTGCAACTATATCTGGGCCAAATTTGGCAACTAACTCATCTTTGGTGGTTCCTCGATGAAAACCAGTTGCAATTAGAATGGTAATATCTCCATCAGGATTTCCTAGTCTGATTTCATCCAGCATCAAGGGCATGATAATCTTGCTTGGCACGGGCCTCGTATGATCGCTGGCGATTATTACTATCTTGTTTTTGTTTTTAGCTAACTCGCTTAACCGAGGAGAAGCAATAGGGTTCTCCAATGCTTGCTTAACCAATTCAGTTTGATTAAGCTTGGGTTTGTATTGGTGAATGTCTGGCACTAGGACAGCATTCAATCTCGCATCTGGTATATCAGCGTTAAGTTCTCCCTTGCCATAGGGTAGTTTGATTATAGCCATAATAATTCCTCCTAAATCTGAAAATCGTGATGGCAACAGCGACTGGAATATATTTATTATTTCACTAGACCAAGTGAATAATAACCATCAACCGTCTTTCCCGCAGCATTTCTTATATTTTTTCCCGCTTCCACATGGGCACGGATCATTACGACCAATTTTTGGTCCTTCTCTACGTATAGGTTCTTGAGGAGTATAGACCTCATAATCCTCTATATCGTCATCTTCATAAAAACCAAAAAAATCATCATCTTCATCTTCATCATCATAGTAATCATCCACAAATCTTTCAGGATATAGCTTCTCAAGTTTATCATATTTTTTCATGTATTCCTGGTACAATCTATTAGACTGGCTTCTATTTAGAACCCTGTTGAAGAACTTATCCTTTAAACGATACAGTTCAGGATAACTCTTCTTAAGACGTCTTACGTATTTTCTTTCTCCTTCAATATCCATGATGACATTCATTTCTATAGAAAACTCATAAAACTCTGAACTGTCAAGTTCCAATATTCCCATTTGCTTATCTAACTCGAACTCAAACATGTATTCATAATGCTCGGGATAGAAAGAATCCTTGCTTAGCTTATTTAGAACCTGTCTAATAGTATGTTCTTCCTGGACGCCTGTCATAAAATTCTTGATTTCTTCCTCGTCGGGTAATAGTTCATGAGCTGTTTCTATTATAGAGGCTGCTAG
>JAAZEK010000323.1 GCA_012512335.1 Clostridiales bacterium
AAAGAAGCAAAAAACGATCTTGGAATCAACTTTATTATCACCGACGAAACCTGGTATGACTTCCTAAAAATATTCGCTGCCTTTCTTGTAGGTGCCGGATACAAAGGAATGCTTGTTATCATTGACGAGCTAGTTAATATATTTAAAATTCCAAATTCGATCACCAGAGCTAATAATTACGAAAAAATTCTCACCATGTATAATGATGTGCTTCAAGGAAAGGCAAGCCATATTGGCTTTTTGATGGGTGGTACACCTCAATGTATAGAGGATAAATATAAAGGAATATTTAGCTATGAGGCATTAAGGTCACGTTTGGCTGAAGGGCATTTTGCCACCGATGAAATAAAAGACCTATCTGCACCCATCATTAGACTTCAAATGCTCTCCCAGGAAGAGATGTACATACTTGTTGAAAAGCTATTGAATATTCATGCCGGATTATACAAGTATACGCCATCACTTTCCCATGATGATTTGGTCTATTTTCTAACAGTGGAATATAACAGGGTCGGAGCAGAAACTCATATCACTCCAAGAGAGATAATTCGGGATTTTATAGAGCTTTTAAACATTCTCCATCAGAATCCACAAAAAAGTGTCTCTGAAATATTAGGAGATAATAGCTTTGAAATGGCTAAGGGTGGGATTTTGGATGAGGAAATACATAGTGAATTTCAGGAATT
This sequence comes from Clostridiales bacterium, assembly GCA_012512335.1. Lineage (GTDB taxonomy): Bacteria > Bacillota > Clostridia > Caldicoprobacterales > DTU083 > UBA5454. Next base: position 687 of record JAAZEK010000323.1, read on the forward strand.
TGAGGTATAGAAGCTATGGATGTATTTAATAGGCTTGCTCCATTTATTCAGGATTTTATATATCAAAGCAAATGGGAAGAATTACGAGGAAACCAGGTTGCAGCCTGTGAGGTTATTTTCGATAGCGATGATAATTTGCTACTTTCATCAGGCACCGCTTCAGGTAAGACAGAAGCTGCTTTTTTGCCTGTGTTGACAGAGCTATACAACAAACCATCAAGCTCGGTGGGGGTTGTTTATATATCTCCTCTTAAGGCGTTAATTAATGATCAGTTCAAGCGATTGGAGCAGATGCTCCTCGATTCCAACATCCTGGTCACTAAATGGCATGGCGATGCATCACAGACGCAAAAGAACAAGCTCATAAAAAAGCCGGAGGGATTACTTCAAATCACACCGGAATCATTAGAGAGCTTGATTACAAACAAGCGCGGGGCTTGCCTTTCAATGTTTTCTGATCTTCGTTTCGTAATCATAGATGAGGTTCATTATTTCATGCGTGATGTTCGTGGACTACAGCTTTTATGTGTCCTTGAGCGACTGAAACAATTGACGGGCATCAATCCCCGTCGCATTGGCTTATCTGCTACATTAGGTGACCTTTCTCTGGCTCAAAATTGGTTGAACACTGGGACAGGTCGAAAATGTGCTGCTCCTATTACCGATGAAGGAAAAAGGAGGGTAGGCTTGCATGTTGAGCGCTTTGTAAATTACGCCGAAGAACGTGATCTTGTAGATAAGGATGGCAGTGGTAATGTGATCAATGTTAATTCAGGCAATATTGGTGATCGTGAGCATTATGAGTATCTGTTCAAGCATACCCTGGACAAAAAGACCATAATATTCACAAACAGTCGTGAGGAAACAGAGCTTGTTATGGCACATTTACGAGAATTTGCTTTGAAAAATAAAGCTCCAGATGTTTATAGGGTACACCACGGAAATGTATCTGCGCTGTTGCGAGAAAACACAGAGGATGAGATGAAATCTGCCGATGAAAAGATAGTCACTGGAGCTACAGTAACACTTGAGCTGGGGATAGACATCGGTTCCCTTGATCAGGCTGTCCAAGTCGGCGCGCCCCTCAATGTATCAAGCTTTGCCCAGCGACTGGGTCGCTGTGGTCGACGAGGGCAAACTCCCCAATTACTCTTTACCTTTGTTGAAAGCATAAGAGTAAATTCTGCCGATGTTCTCGGCCCAATAAACTGGGAATTTATCAGAACTATAGCTATTATCGAGCTCTATTTAAAGGATCATTGGATTGAGCCAATCCCTCCACTGCATCATGCATATAATCTACTTTATCATCAAACGATGAGTGTTTTAAAAAGCAATGGAGAAATGTCCCCTTCAGGGCTGGCTAGTGCTGTTCTGTCCTTAGGCTGCTTCAAGAAGATTTCTCAAGATGATTATAGGCATCTCTTATCACACATGATTAATATTGATCAACTTCAGCGTACTGAACATGGCGGTCTCATAATTGGACGTGAAGGGGAAAAGATTGTAAACAGCCATAAATTTTTAACTGTATTCATGGCACCTGAATACTTGCTAGTTAAGGATGAAAACCGCACCATTGGCACGGTGGACAAAGTATATCCAGTAGGAGTTCGCTTCGCTTTAGCGGGACTTGCTTGGGAAACTGTAGATGTTAATGAAAAATCGAAGGTAATATTTGTAAAGCGTGTTCCAGGCATTTCTGTAGTGGATTGGAATGTGGATTTCACTGCGGAGCTTCATACAGTACTTGTTCGTAAAATGCATGGTATTTTAAAAGAAAAGGGTTCCTATCCTTATTTAAGCATACGCTGTCAGGAACGGCTGACCGAAATCCAATACATAAGCCGAAACAGTGGAATACTTGATAACCTGGTGACTCCTCTCTCAGAGAGGAAATATGCAATATTCCCTTGGGTTGGAACAAGGCAGCTTATGACACTTAATTATGCTTTACGCCATAGGAAAATTAAAAGCAAACTGCCATGGATTACTTGCGTATATATTGAAGTAATTTTTGACGGTACAAAAGAGGAGCTAGAAAACACTGTGTCAGATATACTTAGGAGCAAGCTCGACTTGTACAAGCTTCCATTACCAGACAAAGTTCAGATTGAAGGGAAGTATAACGAATTCGTTCCGCTGGATTTACTCAGAAAACAGTTCATCGAGGATTATCTTGATTTTGAGGGGTTGAAAGAGGATATTATTAGACACAATAATTTTTTGTGAACAGTTGAATTTGATTGTTATATTTATTCTATTGACACTTTTGAGTTTATAGCATATTATATTAATAGAACATATGAATAATGGTTCATGTGTTCAAGCGAATAAAAATGTACTAGTTAAGGTTCCTCTGCATATAATCAGTATGATTCGGTTAGTGTTAAACGAGGTTAGGGTGTTGCTGGTACTATTGATAGTGAGGTGAAACATGGTAGACAATATTGTTCCTATAGACAGGTGTGATTGTGACGTCATCCATCAGGATGTTGTCAACAGAGTAAGAAAAAAAATGCCTGAAGAGGAAATTTTGCTTGATTTAGCAGAGCTGTTCAAGGTATTTGGTGATTCTACAAGAATAAGAATCTTATGGGCATTGGAAGAATCTGAAATGTGTGTATGTGACATTGCTAATCTATTAAATATGACTCAATCTGCTATTTCACATCAGCTACGAGTACTAAGGCAGGCAGCGCTAGTAAAAAGCAGACGAGACGGTAAGGTGGTTTATTATTCACTAGATGATGAGCATGTAGAGCAGATTATTGACCAGGGAATGACTCACATTCATGAGAAGTAACTAGATAGAAGTGCCATAGGAAATGTTTCAGTGTGTTTTTTTGTACACATACATGAACAAATGCTCAATCATTCATGTGTTATTACTAGGACTTATATCACTCAGGGATGAGGAAAGAAGTATGAGTTTGAAATATATTTATTAAATATCAGGGGGAATCTACAATGACAAAAAGATTTAGGCTACAGGGCTTAGGATGTGCAAATTGTGCAGCAAAGATGGAAGCTGCTATAAATAAGTTGGAGGGAGTCAAGGAGGCAACGGTTAACTTCATGACTACAAAGATGATTATTGAAGGTGATGATAGTAAAATGCCTTCAATAATACAGGAAGCTGAAAGAATCGTTAAGAAATTTGAACCAGGTGTGGTTTTAAAAAAGGCCTGAAATATTGCATGCTTGAATGGGGTGATTTTATGAAATCTAGACTTATAAGAATAATACTTTCTGCACTAATTTGGATAGTGGCAGCACTGATTGGCCCAAATCAAAACTGGGTATACCTTTCCTTGTTTCTAGTTGGCTATGCAATTATCGGCTGGGATATAATTTGGAATGCAATCCGTAATATAAGTAGAGCTAATGTGTTTGATGAAAACTTTCTGATGAGTATAGCAACCATTGGAGCCTTTATTATAGGAGAATATCCTGAAGGGGTAGCAGTTATGCTTTTTTACCAAATAGGGGAATTGTTTCAGGATTATGCTGTGGATAGATCCAGACGTTCTATTGCAGAGCTAATGGATATCCGTCCCGAGTTTGCTAATGTAAAAGTAGGTGATGAGCTTATTTCAAAGGATCCTGATGAAGTTATGCCTGGGGATATTATTATAATCAAGGCTGGAGAAAGGGTTCCTTTAGACGGCATAGTACGAGAAGGCCAATCATTTCTAGACACATCTGCTCTGACAGGTGAATCTGTTCCAAGAGAGGTTGATATAGGGGATGAGCTACTAAGCGGTTGTATAAATCTAAATGGAGTGTTAACTGTAGAAGTAACCAAGGAATATGGGGAGTCTACTGTCAGCCGAATTTTAGATCTAGTAGAAAATGCCTCAAGTAAAAAGTCGTCCTCAGAGCGATTTATTACGAGATTTGCTCGATACTATACACCAGTGGTGGTTATAATTGCTGTGTTTCTTGCAATATTGCCTCCTTTATTTATAGATGGAGCAGCTTTTTCTGATTGGTTCTATCGCTCTTTATCTTTCCTTGTTGTATCCTGCCCGTGTGCTCTGGTTATTTCTGTACCTTTGAGCTTCTTTGGAGGGATCGGCGGAGCATCCTCAAGGGGGATTTTAGTCAAGGGTGGTAACTACCTGGAAATTTTGGCTCAGGCTAATCGTATTGTATTTGATAAGACAGGTACTCTAACCAAGGGTGTATTCCGTGTACAAGAAATTCAACCAGCTGAGATTGAGGACAGTTCTCAAAAATTGACCAAGGAGGAGCTCCTGGAGTTAGCCGCATTGGCTGAACATTATTCTAATCATCCCATATCCTTGTCTTTGAAGCAGGCATATGGTCAGGAAATCGATGCTTCCAGAATCACTGATATGGAAGAAGTTACTGGTCACGGAGTTCAAGCAGTGGTGGATGGTAAGGTAGTTTTAGCAGGAAACTATAAATTAATGGATCGAAACTCCATATCATATCCTTCCAGGGAGTGGATTGGTACCGTTGTCCTAGTGGCTGTAAACGGCGAATATGCAGGATATATTGAAATAGCGGATGAGATTAAGGAGGATTCCTCTAAAGCTATTAAGGAACTTAAAAAAGCTGGCATAGGGCAGACCTTTATGTTAACAGGTGACAATGAGGTAACCGCCCGCAAGGTATCTGAGGAATTGGGGCTAGACAAATACTATGCAGAATTGTTACCCGAAGACAAGGTAGAAAAGTTAGAAGAACTATTGGCTCAACCTTCATCAAAGACCAAGCTTGCTTTTGTAGGTGATGGAATTAACGACGCTCCAGTGCTAGCTAGAGCTGATGTTGGAATTGCTATGGGTGGTTTAGGTTCAGATGCAGCCATAGAAGCAGCTGATGTGGTCATAATGACCGATGAGCCTTCGAAAATAGTAACGGCTATTCGAATTGCAAAGAAAACATTAGGCATTGCCTGGCAAAATATTTATTTGGCTATTGCTGTGAAGCTGGTTGTGTTGATTTTAAGTGCCTGGGGAATCACCACGTTATGGGCTGCGATATTTGCAGATGTTGGGGTAACAGTTATTGCTGTACTGAATTCCTTGAGAGCGCTAAACGTGAATAACTTATAAAGAAGTGAATAATGAAGAATTTATAAAACAAAAATGCTCCAAGGGGCTTATATAAACCCTTGGAGTTTTTAATATTCAGAGTCCTCGTTTTAGATTCCTCGATAAACTCGGAATGACAAGATGCAAATGATAAATGACACGATGTAAATGTAAAATTTTAGATGTAAAGGCAAAATGTTAAAGCATATTAGTTACCATTTTGCATTAGTATTCCATCTCCATTGAAAATGGAGTTCTTAACAACAACATAGTCCACCGTACGGATGGCTTCAAGCTTGTTTCCCCCTGCATAGGAGATAGAGGACTGCAAGTCTTGCTCTATTTCAATTAATGTGTCCTTTAAAGAACCTTTATGCTCAACATACATTCTTTTACCCTCGATATTTTTTCTTTCACCTTTTTGGAATTCAGAGGCAGAACCGAAGTATTCCTTATAAACCTTACCATCCTTCTCAAAGCTCATACCAGGGGATTCCTCATGGCCAGCGAATAGTGAGCCTATCATAACCATGGATGCCCCGAATCGAACGGATTTGGCAATATCACCATGGGTGCGTATTCCACCGTCGGCAATAATAGGCTTACTGGCTGCTTTGGAGCACCAGCGTAGGGCAGCCAATTGCCAGCCCCCTGTACCAAATCCAGTTTTGGTTTTGGTAATGCAAACCTTTCCTGGGCCAATTCCAACCTTAGTGGCATCGGCACCTGCATTTTCCAAATCTCGAACTGCAGCTGGTGTACCTACATTACCTGCAATTAAAAAGCTTTCAGGAAGACGCTTTTTGATATAGCGAACCATATCCATAACTGCATCGGAATGGCCATGGGCAACATCGATAGTAATGTATTCTGGTATTATTTGATTTTGAACCAGTTCATCGACGAAGACATATTCGTCTTCCTTAATACCCACACTTATGGAGGCAAACAAGCCCTTTGTATGCATGTCCCGAATAAAATCTAAGCGCTTTTCTGGCTCAAAGCGATGCATTATATAGAAATAACCGTTTTCAGCAAGAAAAACAGCAATCTTCTCATCAATGATGGTTTGCATATTAGCAGGTACCACAGGCAGACGAAACTTTCGCTTACCAAATACTATTGAAGTATCGCATTCGCTTCTACTCTTAACTATACATTTATTTGGAATTAATTGTATATCTTCATAATCAAAAACTACATCCATTTGAGAACACCTCTCTACTAGAACTAATATGGACAATCTAAAAGCCCAATTATATATATCAACCAATTGTTGAGAAGTCAATCAGTACAATTGTAATATCCATATTTCCGGATGATATTTTGACATTCGAATAAGGATGCTCTGGCACCCTTAACTTTATTTTACATGTTAAATATGTTCAATTTATTTTGTAAAATTATCGAAATATCCTTGCACATACACAACAGGGGTACCCTTATCACCACTACCCGAGGTAAGGTCACACAGTGAACCAATAAGGTCAGTTAGCTGCCTGGGAGTGGTGCCCTGAGAGGCCATGCTACCCGTTAAGTCAGAGTCCTTATTTTCAATATAGTTGGCTATGGCTTTTCTCTGTTCTTCACCCTTCAAGTGTCCAAATTCGTTATCTGCTAGATATTTAAGCTTAACTTCGTTAGGTGTTCCTTCCAAGCCTTTTGTGTAGCCTGGGGAAACAACCGGGTCTGCAAGCTCCCAGATTTTGCCTACAGGATCTTTGAAAGCTCCGTCACCATATACCATGACCTCTATTGTTTTACCTGTTTTTTCTTTGAAAACAGCCTGTAATCGCTCTACCAAGGGCTGACAGTCACGAGGAAATAGCTTCACTTCATTTTCAGTTGCTTTATTTGCACCTAAGAGGCCATATTCTGCGTTATATCCGCTACCATTAAAAGCTGATGTCAAAATGTCCTCCAGACCGTATACCCTTTCTGCTCCATTGGCTTTTAAAATTCTCTGGGTTCTTTTTCTGGTGTGAATGTCACAGCTAAGAACACTCTTAGTATAATCCAATATGGTAAGCGGGTTATTGGAAAATATTATTTCGCATTCCTTTCCTGCATCTTCTATCAGGGATTGATAGTATTCTATATAGTCTACTCCAGTAAAGGGATGTTTTTTATGTCCAAAAAGCTGGCGGAACCTTTGCTTGTCAAGTACGTCAGACCAAGGATTAACATCATTTACATCTAGCTCATCCATATCTACCAGATGGTTTCCTACCTCATCAGCTGGATAGCTTAGCATAAGTACAATTTTTTTGGCAGCCCCCATGGCAATCCCGCGAAGACAGGTACCAAATCGATTACGACTTAAGATAGGGAAAATCAGGCCAATAGTGTCATCTCCAAACTTTGATGAAATATCAGCTGCTATTGCATCGATATTAGCATAGTTTCCCTGAGCACGACCTACAACCGATTCTGTGATGGCTACAATATCTTTGTCCCTAATGGTAAAGCCTTCTGAATTTGAGGCTTTCAATATACATTCAGGCACAAGTTCTTCCAAGTTGTCTCCCTGGTTAATTATTGGAGTTCGAATTCCTCTAACAACGGTTCCTACCATTCTTTCCATAATACTTTCTCTCTCCTTCTATATGAGCTAAAAAACCTAACAATTATACATATTTATTGAGCTATTGGAGCTACATCTATATTATAACCAGACAAAGACTCCACTTGTAATATACATCTTTTAGTGATATAAGTAAAATAACAAAATGTAATAATGGATATAAGGAGGGCTTATAGTGGCTGTGAAATTGGATCTTTATAGAGTGTTTTGTCAGGTAGCAGAAAGTAAAAGCTTTTCAAGGGCAGCTAAGGAGTTATATATGACTCAACCAGCTGTAAGTCAATCCATTTCAAATCTTGAAGATGCCTTAGGTTTGCGGTTGTTTGCAAGAAGCTCCAGGGGAGTTCATCTTACCAATGACGGACAGCTACTATATGAGCATGCTAGTGCAGCACTCAATTTAATACATTCTGGAGAAAAAAAGCTTTTTGAAGCGCGAGAGCTGTTGGTTGGTGAATTAAAGATTGGAGTAGGAGACACGGTTTCTCGTTATTATCTACTGCCCTACCTGGAAAAGTTCCATAGGGAGCATCCGGAGATTAAACTGCGTATAATCAATCGAACGACGCCAGAGCTCTGTGACATGATAAAATCTGGTGATATCGATCTAGGAATTGTTAATTTACCCGTTAAGGAATCAGAATTTGTAATACAAGAGTGCTTGGAAGTGCACGACATATTTGTATGTGGTAGCTCTGACTTTTTGTCTGCTGTTGAATTGCCCTTAAAACCAGAGGAAATAGTAAGCTATCCCTTAATTTTACTAGAAACCAAGTCGAATTCACGCCAGTATGTTGAAAAGTGGTTTCAAGGTCAGGGTATTACATTGGTTCCTGAAATTGAGCTTGGCTCTCATGAGCTGTTGTTGGAGTTTGCAAAAATTAATCTAGGACTAGCCTGTGTCATACGGGAGTTTTCACAGGATTATTTGGAAGATGGTAGCTTGCTTGAGGTGCCCATGAAGGAAGCTATTCCCGCCAGAGCTGTAGGCTATTGCTATCTGAAAAGTGTACCACTTTCACCAGCCTCTGCCACCTTTGTGGAAACATTGGATAGTCCGCCAATTTGAAAATCTTTCTTTATATATGATAGTATGTTAAAATAACATAATAAATGGAAATGCATGGTACTTACTTGGGAGGCTAATATGTCAGCATACAGAGTTCTAATAGCAGAGTTTAAACATGAAAGTAATACTTTTATTAAAGAGGCTACCAGTTTTAAAGACTATAAAAAGAGGCATTTAATCTATGGAGACGAAATAATACCTTTCTTTTCTGGCACAAAAACAGAAATAGGTGGATTTATTGATGCTGCACAAAAAGAAGGTATTAGCCTTATTCCCTCTATAGCCGCTGATGCGACGCCTGGAGGTAGAGTTGATAGAGAGGTTTTCGATCACGTTAGAGATACTATAGTAAGAGCTATCAAAGAAAATGAACCTATAGATGGAATTCTCCTTACCCTCCATGGTGCAATGGTTCTTGAGGATTCTCCAGATGGAGAAGGTGAATTGCTGGAAAGCATCCGTCAGCTTACGGGCTATGATTTGCCTATTATGATTACACTGGATTTACATGCAAATATAACTGAAAAAATGAGATTTAATGTCAACGGGATGTTTCCTTATGATCACTATCCTCATGTTGATATGTATGAGCGGGGAGTTGAAGCTGCAACAAACCTGTTTCAAATGCTACGAGGGGAATTAAAACCCCTAATAAAGATAAAGAAACTGCCTGTATTAAATCCTTGTATGGAAAGTGGGAAGCCACCCCATAAGCTTTTTTTAGACATGGCACTTAGATGGGAAGAAAATCCTCAGGTCATCAGCGTGTCTATAGTATCTGGATTTCCATATGCAGACATCCCAGAGGCAACTATGACGGTCATTGCTCAAACCAACAATCAAGCTGAACTAGCATTGCAGATATCAGAGGAAATAGGGCAGGCGATTATAGAGAGACGCACAGATTTTGTTAAAAGCACTGTACCTCTAGAACAAGGAATAAAAGATGCAATGGAAGCTCCCGAAGGACCAGTTATCATAGCGGACATTTCTGATAATACAGGTGCAGGTATGCCTGGAGATGGCACACATGTTCTGAGAAAAATGATGGAAATGAATGTGAAAGACGCAGCCCTTGCGCTGATTACAGATAATGAAACAGTAGAGAAAGCAATTGAAGCAGGCATAGGGGCAGCAATTAAGGTATCCTTAGGAGGAAAAGTTATTCCTGAGGATCTAGGAAGTCCTATTGAAGCTACGGGAATCGTAAGAACAATTACAGACGGTAAATTTATTAATAAAGGGCCTATGGGTAATGGAATAAAAAATGATATTGGGCCAACTGCAGTTATTGATTTCGATGGAATTGAGGTTATTGTTTCTAGTAGCAGGATACAGCCCTACGATCCAGAAGTTTTTCGAAGAATGGGAATCGAGCCACTTGATAAAAAGATTATTGTGGTTAAATCCATTGCTCATTATAGGGCTGCTTATACGCCTTTAGCAAAGAAAATAATAGAAGTAGACGCACCTGGTCCCTGCCCTCAGAATTTAAAACTTCTGAAATTAGAGAATATAAGGAGACCAGTATTTCCACTGGACGAAATATAATAAACACATGAGTTAAATGGAGGTTTATACATGGCAAAGTTATTTACTGAAATCAAACTAAAGGACATGGTCTTAAAAAATCGAATAGTTATGCCCCCTATGTGCATGTATACTGCAGATACCGATGGGAACGCCAGCGACTGGCATCATACACATTATTCAACAAGGGCAGTCGGAGGAACAGGACTAATTATCCTAGAAGCAACTGCGGTTGAAAGACGGGGACGTATATCTGACTGGGATCTTGGTATCTGGAAAGATGAGCACGTTACAGGGCTTAAAAAGATTGTCGATGGTTGCCATGAGAATGGTGCCAAGGTGGGAGTTCAGCTTGCCCATGCTGGACGAAAATCTCAAGCTACTGCAGATCATCCCATTGCTCCTTCAGCTATTCCATATAACGAGACATACAGAACACCAGTTGAAATGAGCAAAGAGGATATAAAAAAAGCAGTCTCAGCATTTAAAAATGGTGCTGACAGGGCAAATGCAGCGGGATTTGACACAATAGAGATACACGGTGCTCATGGATACCTAATTAATGAGTTTCTATCGCCTCTTACCAACCATCGAACTGATGAATATGGAGGAAGCGAAGATAATCGTATGCGATTTCTATTTGAGGTGTTACAAGCGATTACTTCTGTCTGGCCTAAGGAAAAGCCGATTATTCTTAGAATATCAGCTGAAGAATATAGTGAGGACGGATATCATCCTGCAGATTATGCACGTATCTTAAATAGTTTAGAAGGCTTAGGTATTGACTTGGTAAATGTTAGTACAGGGGCAGTCCTCGATTTAGTGCCTAAGGTTTATCCAGGATATCAGGTTAGAAGTGCAGAGCTTATTAAAAAAGAAACTGGCTTACCTGTAATTGCCGGAGGATTAATTGCTTCACCATCCATGGCAGAAGAGATACTCCAAAATGATAGAGCTGATCTCATCTTCTTAGGAAGAGAGCTTTTAAGAAATCCTTATTGGCCCTTACAGGCAGCCAGTGAATTACGTGCTGAAATCGAATGGCCAGAACAGTACAAGAGAGCGAAATATTAACGGTTCATTTCAATAGAAGCAGTCTTTTGTAGTTGGTTAACCATGCTCTTCATGGGTGGTAGCATTGCGATTACAATGCAGATTACATATTCAGCAACTAGATAAGTTCCGTTGTAACCTAGAGAGTAGAGCACCACGTGCTGATCTCCTGCATATTCTGCAAAGAAAAGAATGCCTGTTAGGAAGTGCATTACAAACCTTCCAAATACTGCAATAGAACTACCTACAATGAAATTTTTACGGTTTAGACCAGCCAGCCCAAGCATAGCAAAGGCAATAGGGTAGTCAAATAAGAGCTGGGCCCAATGAACCATATAGGCATCCTGAATATATTGGAGAAAGCCATAGGCCATTCCGGTTATGATACCTGGTATTGGTCCGAATATATAAGAAAAAAGCATAATGGGAAGCATACTACCTGGTGTAACACTTCCGCCTTGAGGCATACGGAACAAACGGATGTAGGATAGTACAAAGGCCAGTGCAATACTCATGCTTGCGTATACTAACATCTTTGTAGTAATGCGAACATCCTTACTCTTTCTAAGAAAGAGTATGCCTCCAATACCAGTGATAGCCAATGCGGCTATGATGGCTATGGTACTCGGGGAGAGCTCAGCGAATTTACTGAATACGTCAGATAAAAATAGAAACATAATGAATTCCTCCTGATTAATTGGTAACATATACAAATGGAGAAACCTTGTCTGGAAGGAAATAAAAAAACATGAAAAGAAGCTTTTCATGTTTGAAACTTAATCGTTGAGATAAAAGTTGCAAGCTTCCCTACGCAGGTATTGTCCTACAGGTTCAAAGTGTCGGATTTAGTAAAAAATCCTCTCAGCCGAAGCTCCCCTAGCGATTATATATGTTTTGCCTATTATAGCATGGCAAAAATAAAATGACAAGCTAGGATTTTGACCTGTGTATTTTCACGCTGCAGGTAGCTACTTTTCACAGCTAGCCATATAAAATAATAAATATATTCCAGTCGCTGTTGCCATCACGAATCAATCTAATAGTAATGCCTTTGCAAGAGTTTAAGTTCACTGCTTGATTTTATTAGTTCAGCATGTATAATTGTAGTAGCAATACTCGTGTAGTATATAGGTAGTTACAAAACTATCCTTTAAAAACATATTTAGGCGGTGAAAGAATGGGAAATTATAAATGCAAAAAAACAGCAAATCCTATTGTTATAGACGGAAATCTTAACAAGCCCCAATGGGAGCAAGCCCAAAAGGTATCCCTTGTAGAAACAGCTACAGGTGGACTTCCCAAGCAAAAAACCTGGTCCAAGCTTCTTTGGGATGATACAAATCTTTATGTGGCTTTTTATTGTGAAGATGATTTTATTAACGCAAAAATGAAAAATTACAATGATCCAATTTTTGAAGAGGAAGTAGTGGAAATTTTCATTGACGATGATTCAGATCAAAAAACTTATATAGAAATAGAATTAAGTCCTCTTAATACTCTTCTCCATTACTTTATCTATAACAACCTTGAAGGAGACATTGTCACCTTTGCAAAGGTTAAAAAAACAATGGATTGTGCAATATATGATAATCGAGAAGAAAATTACTGGACAGCTGAAATGGCAATTCCTTTACATGAATTTGTTACAGCTGCTAATAACCCACCAAAACCGGGTGACAAATGGAGAATGAACCTATATCGTATAGATCGCCCTGAAAATGGATCTGACGAATATTCTGCCTGGCAACCAACTGGAGCTATACAATTTCATAAACCTGACAAGTTTGGAGTTTTAGAATTTATATAATGGAGGTACATATTTTTGAATAGAAGCATACTGGAAACCAGAGTGATAAGCTCTCTGGAAAAGGTTTTCCTAGATGAGGAACTATCCGCATCTGTGTGGGACAAGGGTTCCATGCTAAATAATGAAGTTTATTCATTTCAGATCGCATATAGGATTCAACCTGATGCATCTGAGGAAAGGGTAAAATGTAAAATCGACTTAAGAGCAGATGATAAGCTACTAGGCTGTCTGTCAGTAAGGCAGGTTATTTCCATAAATTCAGATTTCCCTGTTGGTGAAAATCATGACCAATATCTGCTACGGACAGAGCCAGGGCTGTATCCTGAACTTTTAAAGCCAATAGTTGAATCTGTAGAAGCCAGTAAACAGTGGCAAACTCTATGGATAACAGTTAATTCAGATAGAAAAATATTCGAATCCGATGAATATGTTATACACCTTAACTTTTTAGATGAAGGCGGCGGACAAGAGCTGGCTGCTGAAAGTTTCAATTTAAGTATTTTAGACTGTGCTTTGCCCGAACAGACACTTATCCATACCATGTGGTTCCATACAGATTGTATTGCTACCTACTACAAGGATGAAGTTTTTAGTGACGCTCATTGGACTAGAATTGAGCAGTTCATGAAAAAAGCTACAGCTCACGGTATCAATATGATATTAACTCCTATCTTTACACCACCTTTAGATACTGAAGTAGGCGGTGAGCGACCTACAGTTCAGCTTGTTGATGTGGTGCAGGAAGGCGATAAGTATCAGTTTGGCTTTGATCGTTTAAAAAGATGGGTTTCTCTAAGTTTAGAATCTGGTTTTAAGTATTTTGAGTTTGCCCATTTATTTACACAATGGGGTGCAAAGCATGCGCCGAAAATTATGGCTATGGTAAAGGGAGAAGAGAAACGTATCTTTGGATGGGATACCGATGCCACAGGACCTGAATATGAAAATTTCCTAGATCAGTTTTTGCCCGCTCTTGTAGAGTTTATTAATGAGAATGGACTTGAGAAAGTAAGTTATTTCCATGTATCCGATGAACCTTCAGTAGAGGCTATTCCCTTTTATGAGAGTGCTTCGAAAATTCTAAAAAAACACTTAAAGGGATTCCCCATTATGGATGCCCTGTCCAGTTATTCCTTCTATGAAAAAGGATTAGTTGAAAAACCTATACCTGGCAGCAATCATATAGAACCTTTCCTGGAAAACAATGTTCCAGATTTGTGGACCTATTATTGCGTCAGCCAGTGGGATAAGGTATCTAATCGTTTCTTTGCTATGCCCTCTGCCCGTAATAGGATTTTAGGAATTCAGTTGTATAAGTTCCAGATACGAGGATTTTTGCAATGGGGATACAATTTCTATTACAGTCAATATTCCAAACGGGCCATCGACCCATTTGTGGTTACAGATTGTGGGAAAGCTTTCCCCTCGGGAGATCCTTTTGTGGTTTACCCTGGCGAAGATGGACCATTGGATTCTCTTAGATTTGAAGTGTTTTATGACGCCCTGCAAGATCTGAGAGCGTTAAATCTCTTGGAAGAAAAGATTGGCAGAAACGAAGTGATAGCCCTTCTGGAGGAAGGACTAGAAGAACCCATAACCTTCTCTGTATATCCCAGAGATGAGGAATGGTTATTAAACAAAAGAGAACAAATTAATGCTATGCTGGCAAATTGCTAGTGAATAAACAAAACGGTTTCCCATAGACGAGGAAACCGTTTTTTTCTTACTTATACTTAAATATCTTAATCATTTTTTTTGCTTAGTAAACTGCATTATATACCCAAGCTTTTTAGATATTTGCGACTGAGTTCAGCGCATTCAATTGCGGTTTTCCCCATGGAAGGCTTATCTTGCTCTACTACAAGCCATTCAGCGCCTGCTTCTTCAGAGGCAGTTAATATGGCAGGGAAGTTCTGTACGCCGTATCCTACTGGGCGGAAACCAAAGGTTTCTTCCTCATGCTCATCTACTTCTTCGGATTCAATACCGATAAGTTCGTACATTTGCTCCGGCTTTTCCCTTCCACCCATAACGAAATCTTTTAAGTGTACAACAGGTGCCCTTCCCGAATACTTTCTAACATAATTTGCAGGTTCCTCCCCTGCTACATTTACCCAACAGGTGTCGATTTCAGTTTTAAGCAAATCCGATGGAACTGTCTGGTATAGCACATCTAAAGCATATTCTCCATCTATCTTTTTAAATTCAAAATCATGGTTGTGATAGAGAAGCTGGATGTCATGTTTTTTGGTAGCCTCGCCTAAGAATTCGATATCTTTAATGGTTTGCGCAAAGCCTTCAGTTCCTGGCCTGCGGTCTTCATTAAGATAGGGGACTGCAATAAACTTACACCCAATTTCGGCATATCCAGCAATTACCTTATCGGGATCAGAAAGCATTTCGTCTAAAGGAACGTGTGCAGAAATAGGGATTAAACCAATCTCCTCCACCATGCTTTTTACTTCTGCAGGTGTGTGGCCATATAAGCCTGCAAATTCAACTCCATCATATCCCATTTCCTTAATCTTCTGTAAGGTTCCTTTCAGATCTTTTTCAGCAAAATCTCTCACCGAGTAAACCTGCAAAGCAACAGAAAAGGCCATAATAATTTACCTCCTGTTATAAAAATTATTGATAATCAAAAAACTGTCTCATAGTAATCATGCACAACTTTGGTAAAATTATATAACAAGGACTGTAAAAAAGCAAGTTCAGCAAAAATAAATCCCAAGAAAAGCATGTAAGAAGTTACTGTACACTGAGCGGAAAAATAATAAATATATTCCAGTCGCTGTTGCTTATTTTGACGTGAACAGTAACTGTAAGAAGTGATGACTATTTAGAAGATGGCAAAGTAGTGGAAGCTGATTTCAAACTTTAAGATTTGAAAGTAACTAGAATTGGTGAAGATGCTACAATTGTACAAGTCTATGAGAACTGATATACTATTAACAGGGAAAAAAGTTTGAGGAGGTGCCCATATTCATCCCAATCAGATAGGATTTTATATGCCTGCAGAATGGTCTGCTCATGATCGTACTTTTTTGTCATGGCCTGTTCAAGCTTCCATGTGCTATCCAGAGGATTACAACAGAGTAAGCAAGGACTATTACCAGAGCTTAGTCAAGGCAATTGCTGAATTTGAGCCTGTAACGGTCATAATCAATCCTGAAGAAATTGAAGAATTTGGAGCGCAGATACAGAGCATAGATACAACTTATCCAGTGGACTTCCTAGCCATTCCACATAACGACGCCTGGCTTAGAGATAATGGCCCTACCTTTGTGATAAATGATCAAGACGGGATGGCTGGTGTCAACTGGGATTTTAACGCTTGGGGCGAGAAATATTCTCCATGGGATTTGGACAATGGGGTTGCGCCTAAAATTCTGGACCACTATGACATACAGCGCTTTGATGTGCCACTGATCATGGAGGGTGGTTCCATTCATACTGATGGGGAAGGCACCATACTGACTACTGAGGAATGTCTGCTAAATCCCAATCGGAACTCTTCCCTAAGCAAAGACGAAATTGAGAAGTATTTGCATTCCTATTTAGGGGCTGAGCAAGTGATATGGCTAAAGCGTGGTTTATATGGGGATGAAACCGATGGGCACATAGACAACATTGCTTGCTTTGCAGCACCAGGTAAAATATTACTGCAAGTATGTGCAGATAAGGATGATCCAAATTACGATATTTCCCGGGAAAATGTTCAGATTCTG
>JAAZEK010000324.1 GCA_012512335.1 Clostridiales bacterium
GGGCGTGCCAGAATGATAAAGCAATCGCAGCTCCCGTTGGAACACATCCAATTCTATAGTCCCTTCAGTTCCCATAATAATAAAGTTAAGCTTATGACCCAGCTTATCCTGATCGAATAAATCCGCTCCATCCTTCTCAGGATCATTGTTATATCCTGGTGATGCAGTCATTGTAAAGAAAAGCTGACTAACGGTATCATTTTCGAATTTATATGAAACATGCACATTATCCTTAATTTCGAAATATGGGATTACATTCGGTGCATTGGTAGCCACATATTCACTTACCCGTGAGCCATTCCACCAGCGTACACAATCTATATAGTGACATAGCTTTTCCAAAAACATACCGCCTGAATTTTCATTACGAACTCGCCATGAGCTCTTGGTATAAGGTGGGTTGCTATAAGTAAAATGGACATTTACAAGCCTACCAATCTCACCAGCATCAATATAATCCTTTATCATTTTGTAAAGCTTGGAATACCTTAATTCCAACCCAACCTGTAAGAATGCATTTGTTTCCTTCTGGACCTTTGTCAGCTCGTCAATTTGCTCATAGCTGATACCTGAAGGTTTTTCTGTCATCACTGCTTTACCCGACCGCATTGCCTTTACAGCCAACGGCACATGAGTTACATTGGGAGTAGAAATATATACCAATTTGATTCTGGGATCATTCATCACCCTATCCAAATCCATTGTTAATTCCAAATGCAACTCAGGAAACTTTTCCTTTGTTGTTTGTAGTGAATCCTCTGAGACATCGTATCCAACTATGGACTCGATGTAAGGAGATTTAGATATTTGGCTTATTATTGTTCGTCCCATACCACCACAACCAAGTACTGCTGCTGAAATTTTCTCCATTTTAACTTCCTCCATACTTTACTTTTATTTATCAAAATAAACATTTGGATCTTGTATTCCCTGACTGATTAATACATTTTGTAAGCTTTTTACATTTAACTCCCTTATGCTTTTCTCTTGTTTGATACATAAAGCTGATGCTGTTCCGACTCCTTCACCCATTGCAAAGCAAACTGGAACCAGCCTGTAGCTTGCATGAGCCATATGAGTGCCGGATATACATCGTCCATTAAGAAATAGGTTTTCTATTCCATTTGCTATAAAAGATCCATAGGGGATGGTATAAGGCTTACCATTATACTTAAAATTGTGTTCATCACGCCCACTGCCTGTTAAATTATGGTTTCCAAAGCCAGACACTACACTGGATACCAACCAATCATCAAATATCGTATTTTCTTGAATGTGACGTTCCGTAATTGTGAAATCTCCCTGGAAATGCCTTGTTTCTCTTACCCCTACGTGACTGGCTGAATGCAGCAGATAACAGTTCTCATAGCCTGGAACCTGCTCTCTTAAAAAGCGAATGATAGGCATAACTTGCCCTCTGGTATGTATTTCAGCTCTTGTTACATCTATGGTACTTGTTCCATCAACTTTGATTGCATTAGTCATATTAACCGTTGCAGTTCCTTTATGATAACCTTCCATAAGGATTACATGACCAGCAGGCTTTGATACTGAGCCTTCTTCCACATAATTTAGCATAAGTTTTTCTAAATCAGGATGTGTATTAAAACTGGGATAGACTGCTTTCTCCTCGTCTACATTGCCAACGGTAAATAGCAATGTCATGGGCTGCATAAGCCCGTCAGCCTCACGACCTTTTGTGTA
>JAAZEK010000325.1 GCA_012512335.1 Clostridiales bacterium
CATATTTTTTGTTTTTTGCAATTGGTACCATTATATGGTTAAATATGTAGCTTGTCAAATTTAAAATGTGTGTCTTTAAACTACTATTATAATGTGGTAAACTTATTTAATAAATATTTATACTTCAAAAATCAAGGAGGAAATCAATTGGAAGTTTTTTTAGAGTCTTTAGTTAGATATGTAGCTTTCGTTTTGGAGTTAATTTCTATATTGATAATAATTATTTCTGGAACCAAAGCATTATTTGTCTTTATCAAAGATGGATTTAAGTTTAATAATATGCGAGTTTCGTTAATCATAGCAGAAGGTTTGAACATGAGCTTAGGCTTCTTATTAGCTGCTGAGATTACCTCAAGTATAGTTATTAAGACAATTCCTAATTTAATTGTTTTATTCGGTACAGCTGCCTTGAGAATAGGATTAACCTTTGTATTGCATTGGGAAATAGGCCAATATGAGAAGGTACTTGATCATGATGATCCTAAAGGGGCGTACTACAAAGATACTGAACTGAAGGGTAGCAAGAGAGTTAAAGAAAACAAGAATGACTAATCCTCTTGTATAGCTTTTTTTATTAAACAATACCGCCTAAGCTGCTAATTACGCATTTTTAGGCGGTATTGTTTTTTTCTTTTAGATTCCTAGCGCACTCGGAATGACAGTTCGTTATGCTCGGAATGACAAATTCTTTAGTGTCATCCTGAGCAATTTCTATGGATCTCTTTTATATCGTCTTCTCTACAATCTCTTTCAGTAGCATTGCCTTAAACTCTTCCAGCTTCATAGTTCCTAAATCACCTTTAGTTCTTGAACGAACAGCTACAGTGCCATCTTCTACTTCCTTATCTCCAATGACCAGCATATAAGGAACCTTCTCCATCTGAGCTTCTCTAATCTTGTAACCAATCTTTTCGTTACGTATATCGCTTTCTCCACGAATTTCACTATCCATAAACTCCTTCATAATCTGTGAAATGAACTCGTTGGACCTGTCCGTAATGGACATTACCTTTACTTGGACTGGAGACAGCCAAACAGGGAAAGCACCTGCAAAGTGTTCAATTAATATTGCAATAAAGCGCTCAATGGAACCAAATATAACCCTATGAATCATAACAGGCCTATGCTTTTCTCCATCAGAACCAATATAATTTAGATCGAAGCGCTCGGGCATCTGGAAATCCAACTGAATGGTTCCACACTGCCAGGTACGTCCTAAACAGTCTTCCAAATGGAAGTCAATCTTTGGCCCATAGAATGCTCCGTCTCCCTCATTAATCTTATATGGCATGCCCTTCTCTTCCAAGGCCTCTCGCAAGGCATCAGTTGCCTTATTCCAATCTTCTTCGCTACCCATGGAATCCTCTGGCCTGGTTGACAGCTCAACATGATATTTAAAGCCGAAGAGACTGTAGAAATCATCTACCATATCTATTACACCGATTATTTCATCTTTAATTTGCTCTGGTAACATGAAGATATGAGCATCGTCCTGGGTAAAGCAACGAACCCGCATTAAACCATGTAGAGCACCCGAAAGCTCGTGTCGGTGTACCAAGCCTAGCTCTCCAATTCTTATGGGCAGTTCTCGATAACTGTGGCTCTTATTCTTGTAGACAATCATGCTGCCTGGGCAATTCATAGGCTTAACTGCATAATCCATTTCGTCTATTTGAGTAAAATACATATTTTCCTGGTAATGATCCCAATGACCGGAACGAATCCAAAGATCACGATTTAGAATAATAGGGGTTTTGATTTCCTGATACCCATTCTTCATGTGCTCTTTTCTCCAGTAATCCTCTAATAGGTTTCGAATCACCATACCCTTGGGATGGAAGAATGGGAAGCCTGGGCCTTCCTCTTGAAGACTGAATAAATCTAGCTCTCTGCCCAGCTTTCGATGATCTCTTTTTTTGGCTTCCTCCAACATGGTTAAATATTCTGTAAGCTGGCTTTTCTTTGGAAAAGTGATTCCGTAGATGCGCTGTAGCATCTTATTTTTTTCACTACCCCTCCAGTATGCTCCGGCTACACTTAAAAGCTTGACAGCTTTTACTGCTCCTGTAGATATAATATGCGGACCGGCACATAGGTCAGTAAACTCTCCCTGCTTATAAAATGAAATAATTGAATCCTCTGGTAGGTCACTGATTAGCTCAACCTTATAGCTTTCTCCTTGCTCCTCAACAAATTTGAGAGCCTCTTCACGAGGAAGCTCGAATCGATTAAGCTCAAGGTTCTCCTTTACAATCTTAAGCATTTCCTTTTCAATAGCTTCTAAATCGTCAGGGCTAAATGGATGGTCTACTTCGATATCGTAATAAAAACCATTGTCTATGGCAGGTCCAATAGCAAGCTTTGCTTCTGGAAACTGGCGTTTTACAGCTTGCGCAAGAATATGGGAAGAGGTATGCCAAAAAGCTTTCTTTCCTCCCTCATCTTCAAAGGTTAATATATTTAGATCGGAATCTTGATTAATTTCCTCTCTAATATCTGTGGTATTTCCATTTACCTCCCCTGCCAATGCAACACGAGCCAAGCCCGGGCTGATATCCTTGGCGATATCTAGTACTGACAATCCATTTTCGTATTCCTTAATGGAATTATCTTTTAAACGAATTTTCATAAATCGACACTCCTTTCTTTTTCTCTTTCATTCTGCATTAAGATTCCCACTTCTCTAAGTGGTGCTTTCACTATTTTAAACAACAAAAAGCTCCTATCCCATGAAGGGACGAGAGCTATACTCGCGGTTCCACCCTTGTTGGCAAAAATTGCCCAACTCAAACGGTTGATAACGGTTCCTGCCGAAA
>JAAZEK010000326.1 GCA_012512335.1 Clostridiales bacterium
CTATACCTATGCTGTACTTATCGTATAAGCTTGGTGGACGCAACTATGACATGGGAGAATCTAATAAAAAATATCACCGAGCAAGCAATAACATGGGGGGAGTGCTACTTTATCGTGAAAATGCTTTTGAACGATTTCTCTTTAATTACTCACCCCAGATCAACAAAAAATGGGAACGTAATTGGGACTACATTAGAAGACAACTGGTCAAAATCAATGCACGTCGAATTTTAATTATGAAGCTAGGTGGTATTCTAAGTACTCTTATGGCGATTGTTCTGATAATGATCATGGCTTATCTAGTTACACAAGCTGTGCTAGATGTAGTTATTTTTATCCCTCTAGTACCAGCTCTATTTGCGCTGAGTAATACTCTTTCATGGGAACTGTCAAGCTGTCTGTATGCCACTGCAAAAATCCAACGTTTTTTTGTAGACCTTACGAAGTTCTCATTATTGTCGGAATACAATAGGACAAAATCTGATAACGATATAGACCCAGGTGAATTTAAGACACTGGAGTTTCGCAGTGTTCGTTTTCGTTATCCTGGAACAGAGCAATACGTGTTGGATGGCGTTGATTTGCTAATGGAGCAGGGGCGACATTATGCT
The DNA here is from genome assembly GCA_012512335.1 of Clostridiales bacterium. Lineage (GTDB taxonomy): Bacteria > Bacillota > Clostridia > Caldicoprobacterales > DTU083 > UBA5454. The sequence continues at coordinate 612 of JAAZEK010000326.1, forward strand.
TTTGTTGGCGTGAATGGGGCAGGGAAAACTACGATTACCAAGCTTATAATGGGCTTATATGATGATTATGAAGGGGAAATCCTACTAAATAACATAGAATTGCGTACTATTCCACCAGAAAGACGCAGAAAAATTTTTGCAACAGTTTTTCAGGATTTTGTTAAATATGAGATTTCACTTGAAGATAACATACGACTTGGAAAGCCTGACGCTACAAATGAGGATATTGAGGAAGCCCTTCGTCTAATAGGACTTTCTAAGCTTATTGAAAAATTGCCTGATGGAACTCAAACTATTCTTGGTAAGCTAAAGGAAGGTGGCGTTGAATTGTCAGGTGGAGAATGGCAACGAATTGCAATGGCTAGGGCAGTGGTAAGCCATGCTGAGGTAAAAATCCTGGATGAACCAACAGCAGCTCTGGACCCCATAAGCGAAAGCCATGTCTACGAACAGTTTAGTGAGATTATGAGAGGCGCTACTACAATATTTATCAGCCACCGTTTGGGCTCGACACAGCTTGCGGACACTATTTATGTTTTAGAAAATGGAAAAATTACCGAAACAGGCACCCATGACGAGCTTATGCGCAACCGTGCAAGCTATTACGATATGTATGATAGTCAAAGAAGCTGGTATACAGCTAATAGAAGTGGGGGTAGGTTATTGGCATGAAAGACATTAAATATATACTAAAGGTCTTCCAACTCGTTATAGGCGTCCTTAAAAAGCATATTCTAGCTTTGTTTATACTGATATTATTAGCAGAGGGCACTCTAACCGGTCTGTTTGCTAGGATACTACAGAATTTTCTCGATACAATCGTAGAACAAGCAGGCAATCCCAACGGTTTTTCAACTATAATTTCCTCTGGTCTTATACTTGGTGGGACTGTTTTACTTACCCATGGGCTCAACGGCTTAAATGAAATAGTATCTATTGTTGTTCATAATAGTACAGCAGGCCCACTAACATCCAGAATGAATTTAAAAACAGGTCGTCTAGACCCAATATGCTTCAACGATCCAGAGTCTATGGTGGCGATAGAAAAAACTGGCTATGCAACCATGAATGTTAATGCTACATTTCATACTGTTATGAATATAATCTTTCTTTATCTAACGAATTTTATAATTATGGCCAGATATCTATATCTGCTGGATCCTATTCTCTGTATTATGCCAATTGTAGTTTTTATACCGATTTTGCTTACTCAATTTTCTCGTACAGTCGCATTTTCCAATCTGGAGGATGTTGCTGCACCAATCCGACGTCAGACAAACTATTATCAGGATTGTGTCGGGCGTCGAGAGTTTTTTAAGGAAACACGTGTATTAGGTGCATTTGACTACTTTAAAAACCTCTACACTGCAGCCTTGGACATTCTAAACAAAGAAACCTGGAGGGCAGAGAAAAAAGGGGCTATGCTGGATTTAATCAGTAAGTTTACTTCACTTATCGGATTTGGCTTAGTGCTATTTCTATTGGTACGGTCTACATCAGCTGGAATTATTTCTATAGGGGCCTTTGCTGCAGTTTTTGCATCCATAAACACTATGTTTTCAATGATGGAAAATATGGTCATGAGGGAAATTGCCTGGGTATCCCGTCAATTTGCTTATGTGCGAAACTACTTTATCTTTATGGATTTACCAGAGCGCGAGGGTGATGACACACCATTGGCTTTGGAGCAAGGAATCGAAGTGAATAATGTTTCTTTTAAATATCCAGAGAAGGAAAGCAATGCTTTGAGTAATATAAATCTCAAGATTCCAGCTGGAGAAACTCTCGCAGTGGTAGGGGAAAATGGCTCTGGTAAATCGACCCTTGTGAAGCTGCTTCTCGGTATATACTTACCTCAAGTGGGGAATGTCACTTATGATGGAGTAGATATCTCAACAGCTTCCTGTGCTGGTTTAACTCACAAAACCTCTGCTGTGTTTCAAGACTATATACGCTATAAGTTCACAATAAAAGACAATGCTGCAATCAGTGATCTGGAAAGTGCAGAGAGTGATAGTGGTTTTGGGGACGAAATTAATAGCTTGCTTAAGTATACGACGGACGATCCAACATCTAAACAGATAAATGAATTGCTCCTACAGATGGACATTGATTGTACAGATGACAAGTATCCTAATGGGATTAATACATTGCTGGACCGTGAGTTTGGAGGAATTGACCTTTCAGGCGGTCAGTGGCAGAAAGTAGCAATAGCACGAGGACTATACAGGCAATATCATCTTATTGCATTGGATGAGCCTACAGCGGCAATTGACCCCATCGAGGAAAGCCGTCTGTATCGTAGGTTTATGGAGTTCTCAAAAGGGGTGACATCTATAATCGTAACCCACCGTTTGGGCTCAGTTCGCATTGCAGACCGAATTATAGTGTTGGACAATGGCGAAATAGTCCAGTGTGGCACTCATGATGAACTGGTAAGTGTACAGGGGAAGTATTCTGAAATGTGGCAGGCACAAGCGAAGTATTATAAGGATGAGGTTGCAAGCTTTTAGACAACTTGCTGAACAGAAAAACATAGCCGACTCTTTTACAGATGAAGTTATAAACCTTTGGACGGAAGTCGGTAATTAAAATCTTATATTTCTGGAGAGTATACAATGAAACCATTTAAATTGGAAGTCCGACAGTACAAAATGATTGATTACTTGCGCATGTCGTTACAGATTGCACCTGTTTCAATTTTGATTATCATCTTTACGGGAATCAGCCTGGCGCTTGTGCCGACGGCGACAGCCTTGACTACTTCGTATTTTGTTGATACAGCTACTCAGGTTTTCTCTGGTATACTTCAAAAAAATGCAATGGTTGCGCCGTTACTAGCATGTCTTGGTGTGTTTGCATTCTTTTGGGTATTTGGCTGGATCACCGATTATGCTTGGACCAGCTTTCGACTTCGTGTTACCAAAGCTTATATGCCTGCGCTTTTGGAAAAGAAGGCTCGTCTAAGCTACTCTCATATTGAAAATGCACAAACCCTGGATCTGATACGTCAAGTTGCAGGTGGAGAAACTGGTGCTGGACAGAATCAGTACGAACCAGTGAATCGAATAACTATGGGCTATGGTACAATTCACACCTTGGGCATAGCAATCGTGCGCATCATTGGATTACTATGCGTTTTCTTTTCATATGTATGGTGGTCGGGTCTTGTTGTGATCGTATTATCAATTCCGTTGTTTGTAATTTCACTAAATAATGGTAAATCTAATTATGCAGCAAGAAAAAACACCCAATCTGAAATGCGTCAAGCAGAATATTTTAATGAAGTGTTGACAGAACGCAAATATACTGAAGAGCGCGAATTATTCAAGTATCATGACGAAATGCAGAAGAAATGGAAACAGAATCTGGAAAAAGCATTATCTACAGAAGCAGTTGCTCAGTTGAAGAACTTTTTGCGTTCAAACATATCAATGTTAAGTACTTCAGTAATCTGGTTCATTATAGCATTAGCGTTACTTCCCTCGGTTGCCGAGGGAGTAATCACCCTTGGAGTATATATTGCGCTGATAGGCTCGGTTGTTGATATTGTTCAACAAATGACAGGAAGATTGGTTCATGGTGCAGAGGTTTTAGCAGAGCATCGTGAGTATCTAAAAAGTCTTACTGAATTCATGATGCTCTCTGAGACCGAAGACGCAATCTGCCTACCAGCCGATGAAGGTATTGAAATCCGTGAAATAGTTTTCGAAAACGTTTATTTTAAATATCCTGGAAGTGAGCAGTACATACTGGAAGGACTTAGCTTTACTATCAATGCAGGTAGACGCTACGCATTTGTTGGAGCCAACGGAGCGGGGAAGACTACAATAATTAAATTACTTACAGGTCTGTATACTGATTACGAAGGACGCATCTTAATCAATGATCGTGAGTTGCGTGAGCATTCTCAGGCAGAGTTGAAAGCGCTGTTTGCTATTGTCCATCAAGATTTTGCTCGATACTCAATAAGTGTATATGACAATATTGCTTTAGGTAATATTAATGCCCTGCAAAATGATAGATCAGATGAGCTAGTAGCAAACGCAGTGAAAGTTACACAGCTTGAACAGGAACTTAATGCTCTGCCTAAGGGGCTAAAAACAAAGTTAGGCCGTATCTACAGTGAAAGTCATGACCTGTCGGGCGGGCAATGGCAACGTGTTGCCATAGGACGGGCTATCGTCCGCGATGCTTCGTTGGTGATTCTAGATGAACCGACTGCAGCACTTGATCCAATTGCCGAGTCTAACCTTTATACTGAATTTAACCATATTAGTCGTTCAAAGACTTCTATATTTATTAGCCATCGATTAGGATCTATTAAGCTTTCAGATCATATTTTTGTGCTACAGCAGGGGAGAATTGTTGAATCTGGTACTCATGATGAGCTTATGAAGTCAGGGGAGCTGTATGCTTCCATGTACGATTCACAGAAAGAGTGGTATATATGAAAAATAGATTATTAAATACTATTCAACTCAGCATGAGACTGTTTTTTCGTGCAGCCCCATGGTATACAATGGGACTACTGGTAATCAGTATTGTTGCTGCGATTTTATCCACCTTACTTACCAAATCCAACAACTATCTATTTGATAAGGTTGGACTTATTGTTGGAGGTGGGCGATGGGATGCTGTGCTCACACCGCTTCTGCTTACTGGATGTGTTTTTGTTCTACGTCAATTGTTTAGGCTATTCCAGCAGTATTTGCGCCGTGTCACAGATAGGACAGTTCAGAACCGTTTAAAAATTCATGTGCAGGATTCAGTTCGTAAGCTTGAGGCAATCGATTTTGAAAATCCAGATGTACTCAATAGAATCGACAAAGCCGACAAGGGACGTGCGTCCTGTACTGAATTTTGTATGGCATTGTTTGATATGCTTGCCAGCCAGCTGCCTTACTTTGTCTCTATGGGCATTTATCTGTATTCTTTGCGTCCGGCGCTTGCATTCTCTATCCTTATTCTTGCCTTGCCCACACTA
>JAAZEK010000327.1 GCA_012512335.1 Clostridiales bacterium
ATAGCGAAGATGGTATCCATTTTACTAGAGGATGGCCTATTACTAATAAGGGTAAATTCGATACTCAAAATGTAGCTATATGGCATGAAAAACAGGAATTATATTACTGCTATATACGAGATTTCCACGGCTATGAGGGAGAAAATCTAAATGAAGGTATAAGAGACATCCGTTACATCACTTCCCCTGACTTTAAAACTTGGTCTGATCCTACCCTTATTGATTTTGGAGACAGTGAAGACGTTCCTCTGTATACGAATGCAGTTACTAAATATGAGAGAGCACCACAGATGCTAATAGGGTTTCCAACTCGTTATGTAGAACGAAAAAATTGGAGTGAGAATTTTGACCAGCTGCCTGGTGCTGAGCCTAGACGTAAAAGATCAGGTATTCATCCCAGATACGGACTTACAACTACAGATTGTGTGCTAATGACTTCAAGAGATGGCAAGTCATGGAATCGGTTTGATGAAGCTTGGATTACGCCTGGTATAGAACGTGAACATAATTGGGTATATGGTGACTGTTTTCCGGCACCTGCATTGATTGAAACTAAATCAAGTCTAGAACATGCTCCTGATGAGCTATCTTTATATTGCTTTGAACGTCATTGGAGCACTTTACCTACTAAGTTACGACGTTATTCCATTAGGAAAGATGGGTTTATTTCTTACCATGCTACTTATGCTCCACAGACACTAGTAACTAAGCCAATCACTTTTTCTGGTAGCCAATTGGAGCTTAATTTCTCAACTTCAGCACGTGGATATATATATGTAAAGATTTATAGCAAAAATACAGTGCTTAAATCCTGCGAATTATTTGGAGATTCGTTAGATCGTATAGTTCCCTTTGATGGGGATCTGTCTGACTTAACAGGTAAAGAAGTGGTTATAGAATTTTATATGAGTGATGCGGATTTGTTTTCGCTAAAGTTTACTTGAAATTTGAGCAAGAAACTTTGACGACATAATATGCATCTTCAGTCAATGTTGCCCAATTTTGAACCTTTTGGTTAAATATTGGGCAAATAATTCGGATTATCAGAAAGCTCTGGATATGATATCCGGAGCTTTTTTAAGGAGGCATATGTAAATTGAGCAAATTAGAAAAAATTAAAGACAAGGTTATCTACAAAGATGAGCAATACAACACTTTCCCAAACGTTATAAGAAGGAAAGATGGAACACTTATGGTCGGCTTCAGACAAGCCCCTGATTGGCAGAAAAGATCTTCCATTGGAACAACTCAAGGTTTCGGCAAGATAACCCACACAGATCCTTCTTCAAAAGCTGTATATGTAACTTCTAATGATGAAGGTACCACATGGCAGACTAAAACAAAAGATATCTATGATGATTTTGTGTATGGAGTACAAGACCCCTGCCTTAATCAATTAAGTGATGGGACTATTTTTACAACTTTTTTCATGTGGAAAGTATTTAAGAAAAATGATCTAACAGAATTGCTACCATCTGACAGGATCCTAGAGGATAATTTTGTTGCTAGGAAAGATGATTCTTATTCAATCAGGTCATATGATGGTGGAGAAACATGGGATGTACCTATACCAATTAACTATACTGAAAAAAAGCACATTGCTGTTAGAGGTAATATTGTTGTATTAGATGATGGTTCCATTGTATTGCCAGTATATGGAGAAAACAACATCGGAGAGCTTAGTAAAGTTATAATCATAAAATCTGATGATCTAGGGAAAAATTGGGAGAAATTATCTGAAATACCACAGGTAGATGGGTATGGTTATTTTGAACCCAATTTGTACAAAACTAAATCTGGCAAATTAGTTGCATTTATTAGAACACATAAAGTAGGAGATAAAAGTGTTTATGAACCTAATAGTGTAAAACTATCTCCACTTGTAACAAGTGAATCTATAGACAATGGTAAGACTTGGTCACAGCCTATTTTAAGGGAAGTATATTCACCTAGTCCCTTTCATCCATTAAGACTTGAAAGTGGCAATGTTATTTTAACTTATGGTTATAGATATAAGCCATATGGCTTGAGGGCAATAGTATTAGATGCTGAGTGTACAGAATTTAACAAAGATAACGAAGTAATCTTACGTGTTGATGGATTAGGAACAGATATTGGCTATACAAGCTCGGTTTTATTAGACAATGGAGATATACTTATAACATATTACTACTATGAAGAAGACGGATATAGATATATTGCAGGGACCATCTGTCGTGAGGTATAATTGTATAAAGTATCTCTGTAATAAAAATTAAAACAGTGGAGGAAGATTAAAATGAATATGAGACCAAGCCGTGTACTTAAAAAGATGAGAGAGGGATATGTAGCTACCTGTACAAAGCTAAACTGTAATGATTACCGAATAGCTGAACTTGCAGCACTATGTGGCTTTGATTGTGTATGGGTAGACATGGAGCATGTACCAAATGGAATAGATACAATAGAAAAAGCAGTTCTGGCTACTAAAGTTCATGATTGTGATTTGTTAACACGTGTGTCCCGAGGAGGATACAGTGATTACATAACTCCTCTTGAAGCGGATAGCACTGGAATTATGGTGCCTCATCTTATGAGCTTAGAAGATGCAAAATATGTCCAATACTACACTAAGTATCATCCAATAGGCAGACGTCCTTTAGATGGTGGTAATGCAGATGGCAAGTATACTCTTATTGACACTATAGATTACATGAAACAAGCTAATGAAGAGCGTTTTGTTGTAGTTCAGATAGAGGATCCTGAGCCCTTGGAGCAGCTTGAGGAAATCTGCCAGCTTCCTGGTATTGATATGATATTCTTTGGGCCTGCTGATTTCAGCCAAGGAGTAGGTGTCCCGTGTGAATTTGATAATCCCATAATAGATGAAACGAGGAGACTTGTAGCAAAAACTGCACGGAAGTATGGTAAGTTCGCTGGAACAGTAGGGGGAACAGGAAACTTTGATGAGCTGGTGAAGATGGGCTACAATTTTATAAGCATGGGTGCAGATGTAGTGGGCTTGATTTCATATTTTAAAGATATTGTTTCCAAGAGCGACATGAAAAAGGCAGTTGCTTTTAGTGAAATAAAATAAAGTTAAGTGAAGTGAAATAAAGTATATTAGATTGAAAGTGAAGGAGGAAACC
>JAAZEK010000328.1 GCA_012512335.1 Clostridiales bacterium
CAACAACAGAATGTTTAAATTCAGATTATTAAATACGTACAGAAAGAGAGTCGGGCAACTGCACAATATTTACTTGCTAAGGTTACTGGTTACACTGGTAATTACAACATCCCATTCAGGTTTATTGACCATTTAATAATATCATTTATACTGGATCAGTAAAGAAAAATTGACAAGTCTCATTAAAGTTTGCGAGTTGTAGAATAAACTGAAATTAAAAAGGCTCTCAGTAATCCTGTACAATGTGAAATGGAAAATAACAACAAAGGAGAATTACCTTGAGCCATTTACATTGTACCAGCAAACGAAAGCCAGGACAGCACATAACGTACGAAGACAGAAAGATCCTGGAATATATCTACGACAGGAACTTGGAAAGCAGCAAGAAGGATCGAAAAACCCAAAAGGAAATAGCAGCATACCTTGGTTGGAGCGAAGCTACTCTAAGCCGTGAATTGCGTCGTGGCAAGACAGTCCAGCTAAACACACACTTATTGGAATATGAATGTTATTCCTCCTATGTAGCTCAGCTAACAGTGGAAGATAATTGGGAAAACAAAGGCCCCGATTTAAAGATAGGTGATGATCATGTTCTTGCTGAGAAGATAGAGTCAATGCTTATAGGCGAAGAAGTACCCGGTCTAGAGCGTCTGCGTTACTCACCTGAGGCTATAGTGATGCATTTTGATCAAAAAGGCTGGCCAAGCAAAACTCGCCTTAGTGCCAGAACGATCTACACTTATGTAGAGAAAGAAGTGTTTTTGAATGTTAGCAGCACCGATCTGCCCCGCAGGGGCGCTAAGCCCAAACGTCGTTACAGGCGTGTAGAGAAGCGTCTTCGTCCTCCTGAAAAGAAGAGGATAGATGAGCGTCTGGAAGCGTGTGAAAAACGAAGCGAACCCGGTCATTGGGAGATGGACTGCATAGAGTCCGGCAAGGGAGACCGTAGTTGTCTGTTGACCCTTATAGATAGATACAATAGAGAAAGTATCCTGTTTAAGTTGGGAAGACAAACTCAGGAGACAGTATTGCGCCGCATAAATGGACTCGAAAGAAAGCTCGGTTCAAAGAAATTTAAGGAAAAGTTCAAGAGTGTAACCGTAGATAATGGCTCAGAGTTTTTGAACTGGAAAAATCTGGAGCAGTCCGTATTTAACAAAGGTAAACGTACAGAAATATACTATGCCCATGCTTACTCGTCCTGGGAGCGTGGCAGCAATGAGAATCTAAATGGATTTATTCGCTACTTTATTCCCAAAGGTACGAAGTTAAGAGCGATACGGGAAAGAGAAATAAGACGATTAGAAAACTTCATAAACAATTACCCGAGAAAAATCCTGGGTGGGCACAGCGCGAAAAATTTCCATCAGGCCGCGGCCTGATGGAAATCCCACACATAGTACAGAATTGCGTTTCAGTTTAACTTGCAATTCTCAAGTAAAGTTACAAAACAGCAATAACGTTGAAGCGTAAAGCGTGACGTGTTAATATAAAAATGCCTGAGATGGATGGCGCTCTCATTTTTGGACCACCGTTTTAAAAAAGGGGAGTCCGGGTTGACGTGGAATGTGAATATGCCTGCTTGCAGGAAATTCTAAGACCACCGCAGGGCACCCACCTGGTGTATAGCTGGGTATCAAA
>JAAZEK010000031.1 GCA_012512335.1 Clostridiales bacterium
ACTTTTTTGGACTCACATATACTTTTCCATTATTGTCAACGGCTGCATATGCAAGAAAGATACCTAGTTTCTCAGAGAGTTCTTTCATAAATTTTTCACCGCGTTCCAGACCTAGTAGGAAAAGTACTGTGGTGGATATATCAGCAGCCCAAGGGGAATCAGAGACGCAAGTTATATCGGATAAGCCAAATTTTCGTTTTTCTCCTGTATAAGGATCTATAAGATGGCGATATAGACGAATTCCCTTAACGTATCCACGTTCATTAACTGTGGCAGACGCAATCGACTTGTTTTTTAATTCAATTACACCAATTAACTTACCATTATCCAATTTATTTATTAAACTGGTACGCCACTGCTTACCATCGGTCTTATTGCCAATCATGTGCAAATTTCCGCCCATATTTATATAACCGCTGGTAACACCATTTTTCACAAGGTGCTCATTTAAGTATTTAATAGTGTATCCTCTGTAAGAAGTGCCATAATCAAGATGCATATTGGGCAATTTGAGAATTACAGACGATGTCTCCGGCACGAGTTCTACGTGCTTTGCTCCGACTCGTAATAGAGCCTCCCTAATCATAGCATCGTAATCAGTTAATTTTTTCTCATCAATTTCGCGCCATGCAAATGTAAGCGGTGGGACAGTGAAATCGTAATCACCCTCAGTCAGTTCGTAAACAAGTAAATTTGCCTCAATGAAATCATATAACATAGGGCTTACTTTAAAAGGTTTATTTACTTCGTATCTGCGGAGCAGAGATGACAGCTCAGCGCGGTTAATAGTTGTATCTAGACAGCGGTAAACCCTGTTGACTATGCCACGACCCTCGCTTAAGAGTACTTTTATATCCTTTCGGTCTTTATCCGTAAGGGGCTCTCCATCTTCCATACCGCGACCATGTATAGAATGGATTACTAACGTGACCAGGTTATTAAACTCATTAAAAGTTGTACTTAGCTCTTCAATACCCACTAATATTCAACCCTTTCTCAAACATTATAAATATCTTTAGACTCTCTACACAGACTATATGCGTTAAAACCGCATTTTTCATTTAGTAGTATAAACGAGGTTGTGTAAATTTACAACGAAACATACGCATATAAGCAACTTTTGTTAATAACAACAAGCACGTAATTTATCTTTTGATTTAAAAAAATGTACAAAAAAAGACGTGCTTTGAAACACGCCTTTTTTAATTGAGAAAGGATTTTTACTTATTCGGTAACTGTAATACCCTCTAGGATATGCTCCCAAGAAGGTGAAGATTTAGGTTCAATGAATGTTTCGCCATCAGCAACAACAATTTCACCTTGATTGTTTTTCAAAGGTCCGGTGAAAACATCCCACTCCGTATTCATTATTTTATCCCGAGCCTCTTCGATTGCCTCTTCTGTTCCGGGAGCAATAATATCTTCATTAAAGGGAGAAAGATCACAGGCACCTTCAGCAAGTCCTCCCGTCCAATCCGTAGGTATCTCCTCTCCGGCAAGTAACTTATCTACTGCAAACTTAAATGAAATTGACCAGTCGAAAATGGCTGATGTCAGAGATGCATCTGGGGCCACGTCACGCATATCAGTTGTATATCCTACGTGAAAAACTCCATTTTGTTGGGCAGAAGTTGCAACAGCAGCCGATGCAGTGTGGTGACCGATAACGTCGCATCCCGATTCGATAAGAGCCTGAGCTGCTTGAGTTTCAGTGACAGGATCGTTCCAGCTATAAGTATATTTTACTTCCATCACGACATCAGGATTAACACTCTTAGCGCCCAAATAAAAACCTGAATAACCTGAAATACATTCTGCAAATGGTTGTGCC
>JAAZEK010000329.1 GCA_012512335.1 Clostridiales bacterium
AATTGATTCATGGTATTGGAATGATCAGCTCTTGTCTTTCCATCTCCAATACCCTTGTCCTTCAATCGGGATAAGGAAGGCAATACATCAATAGGAGGCGAGATATTTTTTCGATGAAGCTCACGGCTAAGGATAATCTGTCCTTCCGTTATATATCCAGTTAAATCAGGGATGGGATGAGTTTTATCATCTTCTGGCATGGTTAAGATAGGAATCGAGGTAATAGAACCAGGCTTCCCCTTTTGCCTCCCTGCTCTTTCATATATAGAAGCCAGATCCGTATACATATAACCAGGATAACCTCTTCTACCTGGTACTTCTTTTCGAGCAGCAGATACTTCACGAAGGGCATCTGCATAATTGGTTATGTCTGTTAAGATTACAAGTACATGCATTCCCTTTGTAAATGCCAGATATTCTGCAGCAGTCATGGCTATTCTTGGTGTGGCAATTCTTTCTACTGGTGGATCATTTGCTAGGTTCATAAACATAACTGCCCTATCTATGGCACCTGTCTCTTTAAAGCTTTCAACAAAAAAGTTGGCTTCTTCAAATGTAATACCCATGGCGGCAAAAACTACGGCAAATGGTTCATCAGTTCCCCTAACCTGAGCTTGTCGGGCTATTTGAGCAGCTAGATTGGCATGGGGTAAGCCTGAAGCTGAAAAAATGGGTAACTTTTGTCCCCTAACTAGAGTATTTAAACCATCGATAGCAGAAATTCCGGTTTGTATAAATTCCTGAGGATAGTTCCGGGCTACTGGATTCATGGGTAAACCATTGATATCCATGCGTGCTTCAGGTAAAATATCCGGACCATCATCGATAGGTCTGCCTAAACCATCAAATACCCGGCTTAGCATATCCTCGGACACACCTAGCTCCATGCTTCGTCCTAGAAACCTTACCTTGCTGTTTGAAAGGTTGATTCCCGTAGAACTTTCAAAAAGTTGAACCAATGCATTGGAACCATTAATCTCCAATACCCGACAACGTCGTGTTTCGCCATTTACTAGCTCTATTTCACCTAGCTCATCAAAGGCAACATTCTCAACGCCTCGTACCATCATCAGAGGACCTGCAACTTCCTGTATCGTCCGATATTCCTTTGGCATTAGTAGTCCTCCTTTCGTAGTAACTCCTGTATTTCATTGGATAGCTCCTTTATGATGCTATCATATTCTTCTTGTAATCTATCTATTTCAACATATTTAAAGCGGCCAATTTTCTCACGTACTGGCAATTGAACCAAATCTTCAATGTCGGCTCCTTGGTCAAGTGCCTCCGCCGATTTTATGTAATATTCTAGAATTAGCTTTAACATAAAATATTGCTTTTCCAGGGGAGTATAGGTATCTGTTTCATGAAAGGCATCCTGATGTAGATAATCTTCACGAATGGAACGGGCTGCTTCCATTTTTAATCTATCTGTAGCAGATAAGGCATCCATACCTACCAACCTTACAATTTCCTCTAGCTCTGCTTCTTCCTGTAGCAACCCCATAATTTGCTTACGCCTCTCCATCCAATCACTTTGTACATTGCTGTTAAACCATTTATCAGTTGTATCGATATAAAGAGAGTAACTGGTAAGCCAATTAACTGCTGGGAAATGTCGGCTGTATGCCAAGTTAGCATCCAAGCTCCAAAAGACTTTGACAATACGCAGGGTAGCTTGAACTACAGGTTCAGACATATCTCCTCCGGGAGGAGATACAGCTCCTATAACTGATAATGCTCCTTCTCTGCCTTCTTTTCCTAATGAAACAACATAACCAGCTCTCTCATAGAACTGAGCCAAACGACTACCAAGGTATGCTGGGTAACCTTCTTCACCAGGCATTTCCTCAAGCCTTCCGGACATTTCTCGAAGGGCTTCAGCCCATCTGGAAGTAGAGTCAGCCATTAATGCAACGGAATATCCCATATCTCGATAATATTCTGCTATCGTAATTCCCGTATAGATTGAAGCTTCTCTAGCTGCAACAGGCATATCGGAAGTATTGGCTATCAAGACTGTTCGCTCCATAAGGGATTTGCCAGACTTAGGGTCCTTAAGCTCGGGAAACTCATTAAGAACGTCGGTCATTTCATTTCCACGTTCACCACATCCGATGTATACTACTATATCAGCTTCCGCCCACTTGGCCAGCTGATGCTGTACTACGGTTTTACCTGACCCGAAAGGTCCGGGTACAGATGCTACGCCACCTTTTGCAATTGGGAACAAGGTATCTATAACACGTTGGCCAGTAATTAAAGGCATGGATGGTGGTAATTTTTCCTTATATGGGCGCCCGTTTCGAACAGGCCAGGTTTGCATTAGCTTAATTTGATGCTCTTTACCGTCTTTATTTAATATTGTACCAACACTGTCTTCTACAGTGTATTCCCCTTCATTGAGGGCAGATAAAGTTCCTTTAATACCATAAGGAACCATGATTTTATGTAATATAATATCAGTTTCCTGAACTGTCCCAATAATGTCACCTGACTCTACCTGGTCACCTGACTTTTTGGTAGGAATAAAGTGCCATTTCTTTTCTCTGCTTAGAGCAGAAACCTCAACACCACGTTTTAAATTATTTCCAGTCTGCTCCATGATAGAATCCAATGGGCGCTGAATTCCATCATATATGCTTCCCATAAGCCCTGGGCCTAACTCTACGCTCATGGGCATCCCAGTAGATTCTACAGGCTCACCAGGCCCTAAACCGGCAGTTTCTTCATATACCTGTATGGAAGCTTCGTCTCCATGTATTTCTATTATCTCACCAATTAGTCGCTGGTCACTTACGCGGACAACATCAAACATGTTGGCATCCCGCATGCCTTCGGCTATTACAAGTGGCCCGGCTACCTTCTTAATCGTGCCTTTGCTCATTTTGGTCCACCTCTTTATCAAATTTACATCTATGAGCTTCTGCTCTACTCATCTCTAAATAAAATATCGGAACCAACTGCCTTCTCTACCGATCTCTTTACCATCTTCAAGCCAAGTCCTGTGTTTCCAGAGATTCCAGGAATAGGAATGATAGCGGGCAGTTTGGCTGAACTATAACGAAGTATATCTTCTTTTAATACTTCTGCCAGGGCTTCTGTAATATAAATAACGGCATATTCATCATTGACAAGCTCCCTTAGCTTTCTTGAACCTTGTGTCAACGCTTCTTCGTCTCTTGCTATAATTGGATAAATATCCAAGCCTAATGCCGCAAATCCATATATACTGTCTTGATCTCCCATAACTGCTATTTTAAACATACATAATCCTTAACCTTTCTCTGATGACTTCTTCAGGAAGTTGATTAAGCTTTCCTTGCAAAATCATACGAACCGTCTTGATCTCATTCTCCCTAGCTAAAAGAAAAGCCGCAAGAGGACCAATGGTAAACTGATTATATTTCTGTGGTTGGATTTTACGGATAAGCCAATTTTTACACCAAATTTCAAAATTAGATAAAGAATGCTCCAGTTCGTCAACACCCTTTGCATAATCCGTTTTACGTAAATACTCAATTATTTCTTCATAGCTAGAAGCTGCCGCCTTGGCAAGAGCTTCAATATCCAGGGAATCACATGCCACCATAGCATTTCGAATCCACTGCAGGTCTTTTCCAGTCTCTTGTCCTCGTACGGCTATTTTAATATTTGAAGCGGCTAGCTCGATTTCGGCATGCCATCTCAGTACTTCGTTAGATTGCTTCTTACTAATTTCATACAATGTTTCCATTGCTGCCTTGTCTATGATTACATCGCATAATTGACCATCTCCCGTTTGTACAACTGTCTCATATGCTTCATTGGCGGCAGCCTGCATATGCTCTGGCAACAAGGAGTAATCTTTCTTTCTCACAGCTTCCAAAATAGTTTCTGGATTTATGGTGCTATGTTCTATAAAATGCCCTGCGGCTGATGCATCTGAAACCACTAGTTTAATAGCTGCTTTAAGGTTGTGATAGTCATTGGGCAGCAAAAACACATCAAATGCAGACATATCATCCACTAGCTCCTCTATAAGGTCCCATGCCTTTTTATGTTCATCATCTAGGATCTGCTCCGGTGATTTTCGCCCATCTCTTCCCCAGCCCTTATTCGCTAAAAGCTGTAAGCATTCATGAACATTTTTAGCTGACATCAATTGTTCTATGAACGGGGCATCCAATAATCTCATTTCGTGGGATCGAATCCGGGCCACTGCATAGATAAATTGTTTTTCCTGCATTGGTTTCCTCCTTCCTGCAGGTCATTATTGGCTTAATTAAGCTATCAGGTAAACAGTAGCTTGTTTACCTTGTCCTGCAGGATATCTTCCTTGCTGGAGAGAATTGCCTCAAAGCTGCAGTTTTCCTCTATTTCTCCATACACGAGAATAAAACCACCATCTATAGGCCGATCTTCAGCAGAAAACTTCAATGAGCCGCCTTTGGATTGAACCAATTCATTAAGCTGATTTTCTAAATCAGCAGGAAAGCGCTCTTGGTCATATTTTGAGAATATGATTGCTCCATCCTTAGGCAGCGAATAGTGTGCTACCATTTTTCTAATTAATTCAAAGTACTCTTCTGGGGGCATGGATTTTAGCATGTCCCGAGTACGATGGATTTTCTTCAGTATTATCTGTTGCTTAGCAGATAATATAGCCTTACGTTTTTGCAAGCTAGCAGCGGATTTAGCGCGCTTAATAATATCTGTTACTTCTACAGAACTTTCCTGAAGTCTTCTTCGGCTTTCTTCTCTTGCTTTATTCTCAGCTTCTAATATTAATTCTTCTGCTTGCTGACTTGCTTGCTCAAGCTTGGCATTTGCAATGTCTTGGGCAGTAGATTCAATATGGCTTAATAACTTATCCAAACCTGGCATCAAGACGCCCTCCTATCCGGAATTTTATTTCTAAACATTCAAACCGGTAACACCAGTTACGCAAAGAATTGAAATTAGAAGGGCAAGAATTGCATAGGTTTCTACCATCGCAGGAAAAATAATTGCCTTACCGGACTGATCAGGACGTTTTGTAACCAAAGCAATACTTGAAATGGATACCTTTGATTGACGAAGTGCAGACCACAAGCCAATTATAGCCATAGGCAAGCATGATACAAAATAAAGTAAGCCTTTAACTACTGATATATCGGATGAACCGCCCATAACACCGATTTGAGTTAAAGTTAGAAAAGCAATAAGCAATCCATAAATCCCCTGTGTTCCTGGTAGTAGCTGTAGAATAAGTACCTTACCGAATAAGGAAGGGTCTTCTGTTACTGCTCCGGCTGATGCTTCCCCTGCTTTTCCTACAGCAATTGCAGAGCCAATTCCTGACATTAATGCTGCAAGAATTCCTCCCGATAAAGCTAATAATACTCCCCATTTAAGATCCATAATTTGTTTCCTCCTTGATTTTGTAATATTTAGTTTGTATGCCTAATGGCATAAATTCACTTCCTCCACCTTCATAAAATTTTCCAAAAAATTCAACAAAGGTTAAGCGGTTAGTATGCACATAGGCACCTAAAAGATTTATTCCAATGTTTACGGCGTGACCTGCAAGGAATACGATTATAAACACTATAATGCCACCAACGCTATTTCCTCCCATAGCTCCCATCTCATTTATTACGGTTGCTATAGCGCCAGTAGCCAAGCCAAGGGCTAGCAATCGAGAGTAGGATAAAATATCACTTAAGTAAC
>JAAZEK010000032.1 GCA_012512335.1 Clostridiales bacterium
AAGAAGCCTTTGCAGGAACGATTATCAATCTTAGCGAATATCAGCAGAAAATGCGTTAAGCACCTTTCACTGTCTGAACGCAGTGAGTTTGGAAGGTGTAGTATTTTCTGTTGATATGAGCTTTAGTTTGATTCGTGAGTGCAACAGCGACTGGAATATATTTATTATTTTGCTTCCCAGTGAACAGTAACTTTCTATCATATACAGGTTAAGCTTAATCTTATTGCTTGACTTAGGGTATTAGCGATTATAATATGATGTGTAGATAATAATTGCTGTCTCTTCAATAGCCTGAATAAATGAAATTGAGATAGCATTAAAATAATTTGAAAAAGGTGAATTACTTGCTGGACTATCATATGCACTCGACATACTCCCCTGATGGGAGAATGACTATGGAAGAAGCCTGTCACCAGGCAATAAAGGTTGGTTTGACGGAAATTGCCATAACCGATCACATGGATATTGATTTACCTGATAACGAGGAAGCTTTTCAGATAAAGGACTTAAATGGATATTTTAAGGATTTAGCACAGGTAAAGAATAAATTTCAAGATATCCTTAAGGTGAAAGCTGGAATTGAATTTGGCTTACAGGATTGGACTCTAGAGCAGGCGACAGCCATAACTAAAGATTATCCTTTAGACTTTGTTATTGCCTCAATCCATCTGGTTAATGGCGAAGACCCATATTACGGTCATTATTTTAATTCTAGAGATAAAATAAAAAGCTACACTGACTATTATGATACTATTTATCAGTTGCTTAATGATTTTGATGATTTCAATGTTTTAGGTCATTTAGATTATCTTAGACGTTATTCTCCATATGAATATAAACCAAGCGATCATAAAATAGGGGAAGAAATCATAGAAAGCATTCTTAAGTTGCTTGTAGAAAAAGGTAAGGGAATAGAACTGAATACAGCAGGGCTTAAGCACTTTTCGAAGCAGCCTCATCCCCATCCAGATATTATAAAGTGGTTCCGAGAATTAGGTGGCGAGATTGTAGCAATTGGTTCTGATTCACATAAAACTGAGTTTGTGGGTTATGAAATCGATCGTGCATTGGAATGGCTTAAATATGCTGGATTTGAGTATGTTGCTTCTTTTACTGAGATGAAACCTACCTTTGTGAAAATCTGATTAACATGTCATCCAGAGCATTAACAATGAATCTTTCGCTAATTCAGCTTATGCTTACCAAAGAGATCCTGATACAGCATGACCATGGCACCTGCTGTTGTTTTTTGACATAGAGGTAGATTACACTTTGAGATAAGATAGTATCGTTCTTCGTCCTCTACAACGGATTTAAAACGTTTGTGTATCTTAAGTGCTATCCTGGCATTGAATTTTATATATTTTTCTATACTGTCCAACAAATATGCACCTTTTTCTGCACGAAACTCTTGAACATATTGATAGGAACGTTTCACAAAGTTTTCATATTGTCTGTGATCATCTAACAGTTTGATATTAGCGTGCTGTGGAATGCTCATATCGTGAATGAGATGCAGTGCAGCACCAAAATAGAACATGGACTTATTAAAATTCCCAGCCCTCCACCTCTCCAGGGTATGGTCATAATACTCCACAGCTAGCTCCATTGCATTTTTTCTTCCGTATAGACCCTTTCTTTTGTAAGGATTGTAAAAATGGTGTGTACTTTTAAAGTCCTGATCCGCCCAAACTGCACCCTTGTTAATCTCCTTGATATAGCTTAAGAAAAAATTGTATTCCTTTTCTCGTTTGTCATTTCGAAGAACCTGCAATGCCTGAACATTAATGAATTTGTGCACTTCACACTGAGTTTGAATAATGGATTTTTTGACAGGATTGGTAACTCCGAAAACAAGATTCAGGAAATAATCATAGGATCTTTCTATAAGCTTCATGGCAAACCCTCTCTTATAAAAATTAGATACAATCTTATTATATAGTATTGTCTGATAGAAAAAGTTTATCCACCATGAACTGATTCTGTATTAATGCTACTTTGGAATACAACCCATAACTTTTTAGTCCTTTAGTGATTCTGTGACGGTGGTCAACTGTAATAATGCTCATATGACTTTGTAGGAACACAGTGTAAGTCACATAATAAATTAAAGGACATGCTTAACCATTATGATTAAACATGCCCTTTGCTCTAAAAAGAATTTATTATTGTCGCTGTATTAGTTATTAGTCATCGTCGTCAACTTCAAAGTCTGTTATCTTGCCAGTATAGCCGTCTATTTCTATTTCGTACTCTTTTCCATTGGCTTTAATTTCTATTTCATACTCAGGGCGACCATCATCATAATCAAATTCGAAATCAGTTATTGTGCCGTTAACCTTTGCCGGGGCAATCTTCTTTGCTTCTTCGGCTGAAATTACTTCTTTCTTAGATGATTCTGTTTTTGGTTTAGCCGTACTGCTTGGTTTGGTTGTGCTGGAGCTTGTGTTTTTTGAAGTTTCCTTCTTACTATAATCATCGTCATCATCAACATCAAAGTCTGTTATCTTGCCAGTATAGCCGTCTATTTCTATTTCGTACTCTTTTCCATTGGCCTTAATCTCTATCTCATACTCTGGGCGACCATCATCATAATCAAATTCGAAATCAGTTATAGTACCATTAACCTTTGCCAGGGCAATCTTCTTCGCTTCTTCGGCTGAAATTACTTCTTTCTTAGATGATTCTGTTTTTGGTTTAGCTGTATTGCTTGGCTTAGCTGTGCTACTTGGTTTAGCTGTACTGGAACTTGTTTTAGTTGAAGTTTCCTTCTTACTATAATCATCATCGTCATCAACATCAAAGTCGGTTATCTTGCCTGTATAGCCATCTATTTCTATTTCATATTCTTTACCATTGGCTTTAATCTCTATTTCATACTCAGGACGGCCATCATCGTAACCAAATTCGAAATCAGTTATCGTACCATTAACTTTTTCCAAAGCTATTTTCCTAGCCTCTTCTTCCGATATTACTTCCCTCTTCTCTGTACTAGAAGGCTCATTTCCATTCTTAGCAGGTTTGTTGTCTGCATTTTCTGAAACAGCTGTTGCTTTCGTACCAATTATAGTGCTAAATAATTCTTCAGCAGTTATGTTTCTTTCCTCTGCATATTGAAGTAACTCTTTTAGCTTCATGTCTAGCAGCTCATCCATTGAAGAGTCGTCATCCAGCTCCTTGATTTTATCTGCAACTATTTCTTTACCACTTCTAGCTTCACTTCCAATATTGTCAGGTATCGATTGACTTACAACCGTTGCTTCAATTTGCTTATTTTGCAGATATGCTACAATTGCATGATTTAGCTTATCTACGGTCTCTTTATCAGTAAGTTCATCGTTTACTGTAATTAATACCAAATTGTCTTCTCCACCTGTGATATAGCCTCTAAGTACCATTAAATCAGCTAGATCCTCTACAGTCTTTTTTAGGTTCTTATCTCTATGGGAAAATTCGCTTAATAGCTCTCTTGCATCGTCATTTAATGGATTAATCTCAACCACCTTATCTAATCTGTTAGCTTTTATTTCAATACTGGGGTTTATATCCATTGTTAGAGTATAAGCTGGTTGGTTTAGCCCTACACCTACTATTATAACTGTTAATAATAACAGTACCCCTATTCCTATTCCTATCTTTGTATTTCTTCTCATTATTACTGCCTCCTTTGTCTTTATACTCAGTTAACACACGAACCTTGTATTTTATTGCATCAATTTAAAATCTTTTTCAATCGTCATCATCATCATCGTCGTCATCGTCGTCGTCGTCCACGTCAAAATCAGTGATTTTGCCAGTATAAGCATCTATCTCAAGCTCATATATCTTTCCACTAGCCCTTATCTCTATTTCATATTTCGGATCATCATCATCACTATCTAGCTCGAAATCAATAATTTCTCCATTCACTCTCGCCAATGCTATTTTCCTAGCCTCAGACGATGATATTATTTTCTTGTTGCTTGTAGGCTTTATTTCTTCATCGTCATCATCATTGTCGTCAACATCAACGCCATCATCGTCATCGTCATCATCATCATCCACATCAAAATCAATGATTTTGCCAGTATAAGCGTCTATTTCAAGCTCATAAATCTTTCCATTGGCTCTTATTTCATATTTTGGATCATCATCGTCATCGTCATCTAACTCAAACTCAACAATTTCGCCATTTACCCTCTGCAGTGCAATTCTTCTGGCCTCAGACGATGATATTATTTTCCGGTTATTTGTATTGCCACCATTAGTGTTTCCATTATTGTTCCCATTTTCTTTATCATCATCTTTATTATCGTTTGTTTTGTCGTTATCATTCTTGTCATCGATTTTATCATCAGTTTTGTCATCATCATTACCAGTTTTGCCATCATCAACGGTAGAATCTATTGATTCACTTATTCTATCTAGATCCATGCTATCAATGATTTTATCAATATCTAATCCATCTCTTCTAGAAATTTGGATTAGCTCATATACTGAAAGTTCAACCAAATCCTCAGTTACCAGGTCAGGATTCAATATAATCAAATTTCTAATAAAGGTCATCTTACCAACTGAAATATTGTATCTCTTAGCAAAGTCCTCAACTGTATTACTCTTTTCAAGTGATTGGGTCAGTATAATAGGGTCCTTGTTTTCCTTTCCCAGTTGCTGATGTATTGCATTATTCAAATCATTGGCTTGCTTCGAACCCTTATCTTTGTCCTTATTATAAACTGACAAAAGTATTAGCTCGTCAGCCTCTTTGATATAGGTTTGCTTTACGAGATTGTCCATAAGCCCTGCTGTAACTTCATACAGATCCTTGCCTTTGAAATCGAGGTCTTCTACAAGCTTTGTTGCGTCCTGATTAATTGGAAGCAATTCTATTACTTGGTCTTTTCTGTTGGTAGTTATTTGAATGCTAGGATTAACGTCTAAATATATCCGACTGTCAGGCACCATAAACTGAAATTGAAAATTAATGAATAGAAGCAATACAGCTGCAATAGAGGCAAAAGACACCATGGGCATGATAGCTACTCTTTTACGGCTCTGTCTGGTAATATCATCATGCTGGATCATTTTAGCTACTGGCTGACT
>JAAZEK010000330.1 GCA_012512335.1 Clostridiales bacterium
ATCGTGTAGTACCAATAATGCAGAATCCATAAGATTAGCATTTGTGGTAGGGATATTGGTTAAGAAGTATACAGTTTCATCAAAAGATGTGTAAGCATTAATGTTTGTGCCAAATTTAATGCCATTATCTTGCAAGTAGTTAAGCATTTTTTTGCCGGGGAAGTTAGTTGTTCCATTAAATGCCATGTGCTCTAAGAAGTGAGCAAGACCTGCCTGATTATCTTCTTCCTGAATTGATCCAACACGCTGGGCAATATAAAAATCGGCCCTATTTTCCGGAAGATTGTTATAACGAATATAATACGTCAAACCATTCTCCAGCTTACCTGTTCTCACTTGAGGGTCAATCGGAAGTACAGGGTTTTGCTGTGCAAAAGCAGTTAAGCTTATTACAAACAACAATAAGGATATAATTCTTTTCCTCATTCTTTTTATTTGCTAAATATGAATCTATATTCTTTCTAATACTATTTTAATTAAATCCTCAATCGATCCTGTGTAGTCTGTGTCAGATTTTAAAGCAACACGGTTTGCAATAATTGTGCAAACAGTCATAGCCTTGTGTCCCATCATTTTAGATAATCCTGCAATTGCCGAACTCTCCATCTCATAATTAGTAATTGAATGCTCTTCAAAACGGAAAGACTCAATCTTTGAGTTTAAATCTGGATCAGCAAGAGGTAAGCGTACATATCTGCCTTGTGGTCCGTAAAAACCGGTAGCAGAAATCGTAACACCTCTAATCATATCGTGGCCAATACGATCTATTAACTCCTCGTCGGAACTCACTACATAAGGTAAGCAGTGATATGGCGACCAGTTTACATGTTTCTGAAAAGCTTCTTCAAAATCCTCTTCTCTAACAGCTTTTGAACCTTCATAATAATGAATGAGACCATCAAATCCAATAGATTTCTCAGAAACAACATAAGTTCCAACGGGGCAGTGAGGTTGCATTCCTCCCGAAGTACCCACTCTAACCATAGTCAGTTGTTTGAATTCTTCATTAACCGTTCTATTCTTAAAATCTATGTTGGCTAAAGCATCTAATTCAGTAACAACAATATCGATATTATCTGTACCTATACCGTGAGACAGGGCAGTAATGCGTTTTCCTTTATATGTGCCTGTAACTGTATGAAATTCACGACTTTCTACATCGCATTCAATTGTATCAAAGAAGGAGGCAGTCATAGTCACCCTTCCCGGATCACCCATCATTATTATCTTATCAGATAGTTGATCCGGTTTTATATGAAGGTGAAAAGCACTCCCGTCGGAATTAATAATTAATTCCGATTCAGGTATTATTCTCATTGCTTGTTATTCTTATTTCCACTTCCACCCTGTGGCTTAGCTATAGACTCACGCATTTCGGTATCAGCCTGAATATTTTCCATTTTGTAATAATCCATAATACCTAGATTTCCATTTCTAAAAGCTTCAGCCATAGCAATTGGTACTTCTGCTTCGGCTTCAATAACCTTAGCTCTCGCTTCTTGTGCTTTTGCTTTCATTTCCTGCTCAAGAGCAATAGCCATTGCACGCCTCTCTTCTGCACGTGCTTGTGCAATATTCTTGTCAGCTTGTGCTTGATCCATTTGAAGAACAGCACCAATATTTTTACCTATATCAATATCGGCAATATCAATTGAGAGAATTTCAAATGCAGTACCGGCATCCAGACCTTTTTTAAGAACTACTTTAGAGATTGAATCCGGATTTTCTAGAACTGACTTATGAGAAATAGCAGAACCAATGGAAGAAACTATACCTTCACCAACACGAGCAAGAATTGTTTCCTCACCGGCACCCCCTACAAGTTGTTTAATATTGGCTCGCACAGTTACACGTGCTTTAGCAATAAGCTGTATTCCATCAATTGCCACAGCCGATACCGGAGGGGTGTCTATTACTTTAGGATTAACAGACATACGTACTGCTTCAAGCACATTACGTCCTGCAAGGTCAATGGCGGTAGCCATTTGAAAATTTAAATCAATATTTGCTTTTGAAGCGGAAACCAATGCATGAACCACATCTTCAACCTTACCCCCAGCTAAATAGTGAGCCTCTAGATCGTCACGGGTTACACTTTTTAGTCCAGCCTTATGAGCCTCAATCATTGCATACACAATTGTGTGAGGAGGTACACGGCGAAGACGCATGAGGAATAGTTGAATCAATGAGATACGTGCCCCGGCAGAAAGTGCATTTATCCACAGGAAGAAAGGAACATAATGAAAAAATATCAGTAAGAAAATAACTATTACAGCTATAGTAATAATTAAAGGAATTGAAAACACCA
>JAAZEK010000033.1 GCA_012512335.1 Clostridiales bacterium
CAATAAAAAGACTTTCAATTTGGTCATCCAGTTCTTCTCTATCTGTAATAATTACAACACGACTATCAGCAACATTTTCTATAATCCATTTTGTAAGCCATACCATAATGAGAGATTTTCCGGAGCCCTGTGTATTCCAAATAATACCGCCCTTTTTCTCAAGAATGCTCTTTCTTGCAGCTATATTAGCAAAGTACTGGTTATGTCTTGGAATTTTCTTAATTCCAGCATCATAAATCACAAAGTCATGTACAATAGATAAAAAACGTTCTTTCTGGCAAAGTGAAATAATACCATCTCTCAGACGATTTGCTTCCTTTTGCTGTAACACTTTGATTTTTGCAGACAAGTCGTCTGTTGAATTTTTATCTTCTTTCCACTTAAGGTAATACTTTTCTGGTGTATTAATAGTACCGTACAACAATCCTTCGGCTTCATTTCCTGCGAACAAAAGCTGTGCCGCGCCGAAGAAATTGAGTATGTTTTCCTTTTTCTGATTAGTTAGCATCTGTCGAATACCCTTGCCGGAACTGACATAGGAACTCTTCAACTCGAATATCCCCATAGCGATGCCGTTTATGTACAAGACCAAATCAGGACGCTTTCTTGTGACTTTGTCATAACGAAGGACGGAGACTTCCTCAGCTACGGCAAAATCATTCTTGTCAATATTCTCCCAATCGATGTAATGCACGGTCTTACGTTGTCCATTGGCGTCTTTTATTCCTTGCCGGCCATAACGAAGAAGAGAATATACCTTCTGGTTAATCTCATAAAGCGTATCTGCTTGGTTATTGATCTTGCTTATGAGTTCGTTGATGGCAATCTTAATCTGGTCATCACCATAGCCACGCTTTTTTAGATTTGCCCTCAGAAGTTCTTCTTTTACAGGTGTGTTATCGATATCCTCCAAATTACCAAGATAAGTATATTCCAGGTCATCAACCAGCCAATGAAGTACCCTATTTTGCAATTTCTTCTCAGCGTCAACTGTTGCCATCTTGATTCCTCCTTACACAGTTAGGCGTACACGTCCCGTTAAGAGATCGTCCATAACACCCTCACGAATTTGTATCATTTTATCTCGTTCAGCTTCCAAATCTGTAATTTCATTATCCATTTCTGTCAAAACAGATGAAATGGCTTTTTGCTCATTAGAATCTGCAGGGATTCGTAAGTATGTCTTTCCAAAAGATTTCTTTGACACTGAAGAAACCTTGATGCCAGTAATGTACGGGTAAAGCTGATCATGATAGTGGGACGAGTTCATATAATAACCCAAGAACCCTTCAGCTGTTTCATAATTTGGTCTACAAGCTACAGTATGCAATCCACCAACAAGAGGGATGGAAACATTACCTATCTGCACAGCCTTTCCTACTGTTTCATCCTCTGCTGTGTCAGCAATTAAAACATCGTTCATTTGAAGATAGCTTCTCTCATCGACTTTTGAGGAATCTTTTAATCGTGGAATCTCATCGTCATCTGTCAACACATTTCCATACCTTATTAGCACATCTCCATAATGGATATTCCCAACTTTACCTCTGTTTGATAATTGCTCTCTCGAATAGGTGTTAGTCGGTAGTAATGTAAAATATTGATCGAATGGATAAACTACCCACTCATCATCAAATCCATCTAACCTTGTTCTGCCGCTAGTCAAATCCTCTATTGCACCATCTCGAATGGCCTTTTTCTTTTCAATCAATTCTGTAAGGTTATCAATGTAGGTGTCAAACTGTGAAAGTGTTTGAGCAATTTCTTCTTGCTCCGGAAGAGGAGGAAGAAATACCGAAACTTTTTTCACAACTTCTTTATTTAAATTTTGTACACCGCTTCCGGCTGCAAAAGCTTCATACTGCTTTTGTACATACGATGAAGAAAGCAAATAATATAGAAATTCGTCATTTGCTTCCGTTTGAAAACCATATAAGCGTAACCAACCGTCATGTATACATCCATCTATGCTTAGAATATATGGTCTTCCAAAACTCATTGAGTTTGATAGTATAAAATCACCAGAGAAAACACGGACAGAACTTGCCGCACCTTGCGGTGTTATCTTTTCTTTGGTGGATGCAATATACTTTCCGTACCTTGGTGCATCACCAATTTTAATCCAATTCACACCATAAGTACTTGATGTCAAGTATTTTTCAATTGGTCGTGGAGAGGCGCCTCGTTTAATTTTGATAAAGTCACTAAAAGACTTTTCATTCCAATCCTTCGGATAAATTACCATTTGTATCCCATCCTCTCCAAAGCTGCCATGACTGCTCTTCTTGATGCTTCCACTTTTTCTTCAATTTCTCCGAGTGTATGTTCATAACGCTTTGCAATAAGTAGCACCTTTGAAGATATAGTATTCAGCACTTGGTCAATCTCATCTTTAATATCTGCCTCCAACTTTGCCATCCACTTCATATTAAAGAGGAGATTCTTTATTTCCTCCACATTAAGCTCTCCATATTTCACTCGTACTTTGTCATCAAGAGCCTTTTGAGATTCTTTTATAGCTTTGTCCGTTTCTTCTTTCTCTAGCATTTTTGCCTGATATGCAAGCAAAGCATCGTACTCATCTTTATATATCTCGGGAATAACTGCTGAATCCATAGCAAGCTTTAATGCTGCTTTTAGCTTGGCCTTTCCGAAAGTTCCATTCTTATTCCTAATATCAAAATTAGCCAGTTCCGGAGTTTTACTAATGAGTACCTCCATCTCGTCGGTTTTACCCTCCTCAAATAGACTCACCATCTTTATCATGGCATCCATAGCCACAGAGATCTTCTTGCTCTCCAGTTCCTTCAGCCGTTTATTAAGATTTGCTTTCGGTATGCCATCTCCATTCTCATTGAGTACTTCCTTAAGCAACCCGTCGTCGCCAGATTCTTCTTCGCGCATTTCATCCAATTCAGCTTCCAAAGCCGCGGACTTCTCTATTAAAGCATTGATGGCATCTAGTTCTTCTGGAAAATATGATATCTCAATGATTTCTTTCGGTATTAAAACACCATCAAAGGATTTTACTTTAGAAGTATCATCAACAGAAACAGTTTCGCCGTTCTCATCTTTGACTTTTTTCTGTGCATACTCGTATTCAATTTCTCTACCGGCTTCGTAACCATAAGCCTTGATAGCATATACATCATCTTGCAGCTTTGCATTCCAGTAATTCAACAGGCAATCGTAGACGTCATAATTATCTAGAAGTAGTGCTGATTTATATGCATCCAAAAGCATGGAGGAGATGTTGCGAATAAGTTGCTTAGGGTTCGTGTCACTGTTAATATTCAGTAGGATGCTTTTAACAGCATCTCGCCATTGTGAAAACATTGTTTCTACTTCTTTTTTCTTCTCGTTTTGCACATCAGCGTCCTGCCATATAGCTTCCTGTATACTTTCAGAAGGAATAGCAAGGTGGTAGATGTTTTGCTGGTTGTCAGTACAAGTGAAGATTTTCTGCTTCAAAGCCGGGGAGATACTCCAAAGTCTTTTTAGCGAGTCAATGTCTGTTCCCGGAATACCACCTTTTAAGTGTGCAGCAATATTCTGCGGTAACGTATCGTCAATTTTTTTTATGTAACGCGATACATTTAAATTGCCTGCATTTCTCTCCAGAATATCTGAATATTTTACAAAACGTGAATAGCCTTCAATTTCATCTTGATTCATAAAGGTCCGGACTATCTTCTCAATGTCCTGCTCACGTAATCTATTTTTATTGCCATCCTTCTTAA
>JAAZEK010000331.1 GCA_012512335.1 Clostridiales bacterium
AGGGATACATGTCTTTTCCAAATAATTCAATAAGCCATTCCAGTCCCACTCATCCTGATAGGAAGAATTACCGAGATACGTCTCCATGGCGGAATCAATTAAGCTTTCCATCATGCCCATGACATTGTCTCTGAGATTTTCGCCTTCCAATACACTTCTGCGCTGAGAGTAGATTAGCTCACGTTGTACATTCATAACGTCATCATATTGTAACACATGCTTACGAGTGTTAAAGTTGTTACCCTCTACCTTCTTTTGAGCTGCTTCAATTTGCCCAGACAAAAGCTTATGTTCAATAGGTTGATCTTCCTGCATTCCTAAAGTTTCGACTAGTCCCTTAATTCTATCAGAGCCGAAGAGCCTCATTAAGTCATCTTCCAAGGAAATATAGAAGCGCGAGGAACCTGGATCTCCTTGACGACCTGCACGTCCTCTAAGCTGATTATCAATTCGTCTACTTTCATGGCGCTCAGTACCGATAATATGTAGACCACCCTGATCCAAGACCTTCTGTCTCTCACCTATTATTACTTTCTCATATTCTTTATAGAGCTCTACATATTTTTGCCTGGCTTCTAACAAATCAGGATCATCTGTTTCGCTCACTCCAGTGACTTCACTGAGGATTTCATCTGATACTCCCTGCTGACGCAATTGTTTCTTAGCTAGAAATTCCGGATTGCCACCTAAGACAATGTCTGTACCCCTACCAGCCATGTTTGTGGCAATAGTTACAGCCTTAT
Source organism: Clostridiales bacterium (assembly GCA_012512335.1). Classification (GTDB taxonomy): domain Bacteria; phylum Bacillota; class Clostridia; order Caldicoprobacterales; family DTU083; genus UBA5454. Next base: position 744 of record JAAZEK010000331.1, read on the forward strand.
ATTGTCCAGCTTGTGCTACAATTTCCGCTTCCTTATCATGGAACTTGGCGTTTAGCACTTCATGGGGGACTCCACGCTTTTTAAGCATAGTACTGAGTAATTCAGAAATCTCTATGGATATGGTACCCACCAATATTGGTTGACCCAGTGTGTGGCGTTCTACTATCTCATCGATTACTGCCTGGAATTTTCCATTTGTAGTCAGATAGATGGTGTCATTGAAATCCTGACGGATCATAGGCCTGTGAGTGGGTATAACTACAACATCAAGACCATAAATAGATTTAAACTCTTCTTCCTCTGTCTTTGCTGTACCAGTCATACCAGATAGCTTGGTATACATTCTAAAATAGTTTTGAAAGGTAATGGTAGCAAGAGTCTTGCTTTCCCTCTGGACTTTTACATTTTCTTTTGCTTCAATAGCTTGGTGAAGCCCATCACTATAACGACGGCCAAGCATCAATCGACCAGTAAACTCATCTACAATAATTACCTCGTCGTCTTTGACCACATAATCCCGATCCCTTTTCATTAGAACATGAGCCCGTAAGGCTTGGTTTATATGATGAGAATACTCGGAGTTCTCAAGATCGGCAAGATTTTCCAAGGAAAAATGTTGTTCTGCTTTGGAGATACCCTCCTCTGTCAGATTGACGGTACGAGCCTTTTCATCCATCTCATAGTCTGCTTCATGCTTCAGACGCCCAATGAATCGATCCGCCTTAAAATAGAGATCTGTTGATTTATCTCCCGCACCGGATATTATAAGAGGAGTTCGCGCTTCGTCAACTAGTATAGAGTCTACCTCATCAACAATGGCAAAACTCAGCTCCCTTTGAACCATGTCTTCTTTGTAGATGACCATATTGTCACGCAAATAATCGAAGCCAAACTCGTTGTTAGTTCCATATGTAATGTCAGACTGATAGCTATTACGACGATCCTCATTGTTTAATCCGTGAACAATTAATCCCACTGATAAGCCTAGAAAACGATAAAGCTTCCCCATCCATTCGCTGTCTCTTCGTGCTAGGTAATCGTTCACTGTTATAATATGAACCCCTTTACCACTTAAAGCATTTAAGTAAGCTGGCAAGGTGGCCACCAGCGTCTTTCCTTCACCTGTTTTCATCTCTGAAATTCTTCCCTGGTGAAGAACAATTCCACCTAACATCTGTACATCAAAATGACGCATTCCCAGCACCCTGATGGATACTTCGCGTACAACAGCAAAAGCCTCAGGAAGCAAATCATCTAATGTTTCACCTTCTTGATATCGATTTCTAAATTCTATAGTTTTGCCCTGTAATTCTGCATCACTTAGGGCTTGTATAGCGGGTTCAAAAGAATTTATCTGGTCTACTTGCTTTTGCAGCCTCTTGATTTCCCGATCATCAGTTATTTGTCGCAGTCTGCTAAAAAATCCTGCCATAGTCGCTCACCCCAGCTTTCAATTCATTCATTCATTTTATCACGTAACTCACAGCGTATCAAGGTTGACAAAAAGGAGCAAAAAAGAGGAGCAAAAGCTCCCCTCTATAATGTATTAGTTCTCAACATTTAATGTATTACTTCTTAAACATTAATGAGATTAAAATTTTAGTTAATTTCTACTGATCCTGGGTGTATACTTTAAGCATAGTCAGGCTCAATGAGACCATATTTGCCATCATGCCTTTTATAGACAACATTGACCTCTTCAGATTCTGCATTGGAAAACACAAAAAAGCTATGTCCTAGCAAATCCATTTGCATTAATGCCTCTTCGATTGACATGGGCTTTACCGCAAAGCGCTTAGTGCGTACAATTTTTAAGTCCTCGTCATCCGTATCCTGTGATATTTGTGGTGCCGCTTGGCTAAATTCCATTTTCTCTGTGACAAAGGCTCCAGTTCGGAAATTTCGCCCCAGCTTGGTGCGATACTTATGAATTTGCCGTTCCAGTTTGTCTAGTACCAAATCAATGGATGCATACATGTTTTCTGTAGATTCTTCTGCTCGTATCAGTATACCGTTGAAGGGAATTGTAACTTCTACAATATTTCGGTTTTTTTCTAGTGACAGGGTTACTTGAGCTTCTGTACCTGGTTTGAAGTAGCGCTCCAACTTACCTACCTTCTTGTTCACCTGATTTCGTAGTGCTTGAGAGATGTCAATGTTTTTTCCACTTATGGTAATTTTCATCGAGCCAGCTCCTTTCCCATTTGCCTTATACATTATAATTCTATATTTAATTCTAAATTCCTCTTATTAAATATTTACCCTTCTTGTCCACTTTTAATCACTTATACAATAACTATTAAGCTAAATTAACTGTTATAACTGTTAAAACTGTTATAAGTGGTAAATATGTAGGTTTTTGTCGTTTTATTAAGTTTATTAGTTTATAACCACTTATTTTGTTGAATTCCACATTTCTTCATATAAATATGTCAAAATATAGCTATTAAGTAAGGAGGATGTCTATTATGAACTTAGAGGAGCTACAAGATGCAATAAATAAAAAAAGGCAAGAGCTTGATCAATTGGTTCTTATCCCTTCTTTAGATTTGTGCACTGGCGAAATTTTGAAAATGAGCCAAGAGCTAGACACTCTCATAGCAGCTTATTTAAAACTTACATACTCAAAATAATATCTAATTCTTTGTTTCAAACCATCCCCCTGCTTTATTCACTTCTTGCAAGTTTACGACGGCAAAATTTCTTATATGTGGATATGTGGACACGATAGCTGTGGATAATGTGGATAGTTCTGTGTATAACCTGCAAAATAGCGACTTTTATTGTGGAAAACAAAAAAAAGCCTAGGGGAACTGATTTTCCGTTTCAATTTCATGTAATTGATTTCGACATAATTCGCTATAATACCAACTGCTTCTACTAAATATGTTGAATTAAAAGTTGCAATTAACATACTCTTTTGAAATATGGCAATAAACTAAACAAAGGATGCACACCAATGAAAAAGCCTCGAATAAATTCGAGGCTTTTGACCAATTTCAATTTTGATGATACAAGGTATCCGTTTGCTCGGGGATTACCTTCTAGCTTGGTAGCAGTCACTGCAGTAGATTGGCCTGTCGTTTTTGGGTTCAAATGGTACCTGTGTGGAAGCTCCACACTCAGCGCAGATTGCATCGTGCATTTCTCTTCTGCCATTGCCACCGGCTCTTCTGCCACCGCCACCGCTTGCTTTTCTCTGGTTACGGCAGTCTTTGCAACGAGCGGGCTCGTTTTGGAAGCCTTTTTCTTCGTAGAATTCCTGTTCACCAACGGTGAAAGTGAAATCTGAGCCACAGTCTTTGCATACTAACGTTTTGTCTTGGAACATGGATTTAATCCCCTCGCTTTAA
>JAAZEK010000034.1 GCA_012512335.1 Clostridiales bacterium
CAATATGATGGCATCATGTTCTATTATGTACTGGATATTTCGACCCCTATGGCTCAGATGCCTGATTTGGGTAGCTACATTATTGCATTCGATCCTCAGTCAGAAGAATATGACATACTTTTTACCAATAAAACGGATATGCAAATAAACAAATTGGTATTGTGTGAAGATCAATTAGCTTGGGTGATGAACGGAGAAAATATATGGACTGTCAAAGGATTCGATTTAGTAAACTGGAGAAGTTACGACCTTGCAATCTCAGATTCAGATATGAAATATTCCGGTGAAACGGTACTATCTACATCGTCACATTATATTATGTGGCAGTACTATAAAAGTGAAGGAAAGCACTTTACACTTAATGTTCATGATGCACTATCAGGAGATACGAGTATTTTGACACAGGAGGATATGGCCATAAACAGTCCGTATTGGCTTCCTTCAATAATGAACGATACCTTACTTCTATTACATAAAAGCCAAGTACTCGCCGAGCTGGCTTTGTATGATCTCAAAGAGGAAAAAATAGATAAACATATTAAGTTAAACACATCATATGCCTACGCTTATCTGGTCAATGATCAGTACCTGGTATGGAGTACGGATTACTCAAACAATGAGGTCTGGATCGGAGATTTACTAGGAGAACAAAGTCAGCGAATATTCCCCAAGGAAAACGAGACAAGTCAATCCTGTTTTGTAAATAGGCAAGAAGGACAAATTATTTTATGTGACAGAAGCTCTCAGAACTTACAAAAGGTTAATCTGAAACAAAAAATCATAGAAAACATCCTACTAGAGCAAGATGAGACTGTGATAACCAGTCAGGATTATGTTATGATCCAAAATAACAATGTGATCCGTGTTTTAGAATAAACGAATTAAGACTAGTTAGATAGCTATCGTCCTTGTCGTTTTGCTACGATAAGCGTATTATCGGAATGAAAATGCAACGATATACATATCGTTGCATTTATAAAGCATTTGCGTTACTATATTCATAAATTAATATGTGATGTCTTCCTTATCCTTGCGTTCTTTTATACGGGTTACTATGTCATCAATGGTATTGCCTAATATTGTGAGCTTAGATTTTGGAATCTTCTTTTTCTTCTACTTCACATTTATATAAACCAAAAATAAAAAGTGGTGATTGACCATATAAACCAGTGTCATCATCTGCAAAAGATGCTCCAGTGGCTGAACTATAAAAAGCATCCAATGCATTATTTTCATCTGATTTAAATTCTTTTACTATCAATTCAATGATTGTTGGAAGAATCGTTGCTCTTGTAGTGCTGTGCTGCATTATTTCAACTCCTAACAATATAATTATCAACAAATACAAGTGTATTCAATGCTTTCTCTGTACAAAATGCAATTTGATTGTTTATCTTTTCAAATTTTAGTCGCTCAATTGCATCCTCTTTACGCATAATACCTTGCATTACATAAGAAACTGTTTCACCCACATTATCATTGGCTATTTTACCTATTACTATATCATAATCACGTGTGAAAGTGATGTCACTTCTGCATTTTACTACCATATCTAACCATTTTACAGAAGTGCCTTCGAATGTATTAATTGATAGACCTGAGGTACAATCATTCCACTCATAGACATTTACAATAGGCATACAAAGTTTTTCAGTTGCTCTATTAGCTATTCTAGCCTTGCGAATAGCCCAACGTTCTGATTGTTGCTTAATGTCTGTTGTATAAAAAGCAAATCCAAAATCACGACCAATTTCACTTTTTATGATTTTAGGTTTTTGAATGATAAGCGTTGTACCATGATAAACTAGCATTAGCTCTTGCCTCCTAGATATTCATCAAAAAATTGCATCAGGTATTCCATTCCCATTCCATGTAAATCCTCATAATCGCTATCTAGAAGGTCAAGCAAGCCTTCTTTTTTGAATAGCCTGTACACTTCATTGCTTGGTTTACCGATATGGTTACTGTAATATTCTATACAAAAACCTTTAAAAGACAATTTACTCATGGTGAGAGCCTCCGTGTGACGATATTATAGCCATGATTTAATTTCCAACCAATATCATTATACATTACTGCTTTGCCTTTGTAAATTAAAGCATTGAGAGATCTAGCTCAAGGATCTATTCCTTTGTAACATGAATTTAAATGATTTTTAACCATATCAATTAGTTATTTGGTTATAACTTAATAATATATGAGTTACACTATCAGGCGATACGAGTATTCTGACACAGAGGATATGGTCGCAAACTATATCATCCCAATCGGTATAATTAGATTATTTCTATCATATGGAATGAACTGTTCTGCCATGCATAGAACAGCACCTGTACCAAGTTGCAACGGTGACTTATCAATCACACCGAAAGATCTGAAAATGCGCTTGTCAGGAGAGACTGTCTTTTTAATCTCGATAGGAAAGAGCTTGCCGTCACCTTCCATAATCACATCAATTTCCTTCGTATCGCGGTCGCGGTAGAAGTACAGATATGGTTCTCGACCTGCGTTTTGGTAGCTTTTCATTATTTCTGAGACAGCAAAGTTCTCGAGTAGAGCACCGTTCATAGCACCACTTTCAGCTACCTCAGGTGATGACCATTTTGTCAAGTAGCAAACAAGCCCAGTATCGTAGAAGTACACTTTAGGGGTTTTAATGGTGCGTTTTAGAACATTGTTGGAATAGGGATGCAGTAGGAAAATAATTCCTAGAGTTTCAAGGATGTTTATCCATGATTTAGAAGTTTGAATGTCAATATCTGCATCTTCAGCAAGTGCTTTATAATTAAGCAGTTGTGAAGTCCGTGCAGCGACCGATATAATAAATCGATTAAATTTTAGTGCATCTATCGCACCTGAAATATCACGCACGTCACGCTCTATATAGGTAGAAATATAGGAGGAATAATACATATTCTGGTCTACATACTTACCGCTGATTAGTCCAGGCATGGAGCCTAACCAAAGGCGGTTGAATAGCTCTGGTGTTGTCACGGGTTTAAAGCGCTTGCTTTCTTCAAGAAGCCTGTCGAAATCAGTGGTAAAGGGCACACAAGGTGCGCCTGTAATTTCACGCTGGGACATGGGGGACATGTGTAAAAGAGCTACACGGCCAGCCAAGGATTCCTGTACGCCACGCATAAGACGAAATATTTGTGAGCCAGTCATCCAAAAATCCCCAGGATTATGATACTTATCAATATGAATCTTGATATAGGTGAACAATTCAGGTGCATACTGAACTTCGTCAATAAGTACTGGTGGATTATGGATTTGCAAAAACAGTGCAGGGTCATTTTTCGCCATATCACGTATTGATAGGTCATCAAGCGAAACATATTTGCGTCCTACACTTTCTCTTTCAGCAAGGGTCTGCAGCATGGTTGTTTTTCCTGCTTGACGGGGGCCTGTCAGCAAAATTGCAGAGTAGGATTTGCTTAGTTCTAATATACGATCCTCCATATGTCGACTGATATAGTTCATCAAACACACCACCACATTCGGCTAAATTGGGTTCTATTAATATTATAGCCGATAATATTGAGGGCGTCAAATGTTTTTCCAATTTTACTAATAGATACATCATAGCCACATAGCCTCGTCTTATTAATTCAAGGTATACGATGTTTTCAAGCATTTTTATCGAGCGATCTGGATCAAGAATCTCTTCCTTTGTAACAAGAATTTAAATGATTTTTAACGGAAACATAAAAAAGTACATACCTTATCTATGGTAATATAGAAATTACCTTGCAGGTAATGATATAAATTTTATATACCATATACCATATGGAGAAGGTGGGTCAATGTGAGGAATCATTCTTTAAAAGAAAGTAATATCAAGCAAACAGCAGTGGAGGTTAAGCCGTTATTTATAATATTCGGTCTTATACTTTTGTTGCTTTTATCTTACATATTGATTAGTTTGTATTACAATACCCACTTTTACATGAAAACTACAATAAATGGTACAGATACTTCTAACATGACGGTGGAACAGGCAGATGAGGCGATACAAGCAGAGTTCAAAAGCTATTCTTTGAAACTAGAAGGAAAAAACAATTTGTCTAGCGTAGTACATGGTGAGGATTTTGAATTACATTCGAATTACGATGGGAAATTAGAGGATTTACTAGACACACAGAACAGTTTTCTGTGGCCAATTGCATTGTTTAACAACTCTAACTTAGAAATTACAACCCAGCTGGAATATGACGAAGATTTGCTGAAGGATTTAATTCTAAGTCTCACTTTTTTTCGGAAAGAATATGTAGTAGAGCCTGTCGATGCCTATATCTCTGATTATAAGAAAGGTACTGGCTATGAAATAATTCCAGAAGTTTCTGGCACACAGCTAGATTTTGAACTATTATTTGTGGCAATTAAAGATACAATAGACAATTTGGAGCCGAGCTTATCTTTAGAAGAAGCTGATACTTACTTAAAGCCAAAAGTCACCTCCAAATCTCCAAAGCTTATCCAAGCAGTGGAAGAGCTAAATAAGATTGCTGGGGCTGAAATAATCTATGCATTTGGCAAAGATACAGAAGTTTTGGATGGTAATAAGATTAGTGAATGGCTTTCTATTTCTGAAAATGGTAATGTGGTCTTGGATGAATCTGGTGTAAAAGAGTATGTGGATTACATAGGGAAAACTTATAATTCCTTCGGAAGAACACGATCTTTTAAGACCTCCTATGGCGTTGAAATAAAAGTCAAAGGTGGCGACTATGGCTGGTGGCTAAATAGACCTTTAGAAGTTACCGAGCTTACAGAATTGATTCTTGCTGGTGAAAAAAGGAAAAAGAAGCCAGCTTATCATCAGACTGCTCAGCAATATGGCGATGATGATATAGGAAATACCTATGTAGAGGTTAATTTAACAGCTCAGCATCTGTTTTTTTATAGAGCAGGCAAGCTAATTATGGAGTCGGATTTCGTTTCTGGTAACCTCTCTAAGGGTTACGGCACACCAACTGGGACATATCCAATTAAACATAAAGGAAGAAATGCTACCCTAAATGGCGAGGACTATTCCACACCAGTTGACTACTGGTTGCCATTTAATCTAGGTATCGGTTTTCATGATGCTCCATGGAGAAAAGAGTTTGGAGGAGATATATATAAAACCAAAGGATCTCATGGATGTATCAATATGCCACCAGAACAAGCAAAAATTATGTTCGAAAATATAGATTGGGGTGTAGCAGTGGTAGTATACGAGCTACCAGCTAGCTAATAACAAAGGTTTTTTATACATCTTAAAATTCTCTCCAGAATAGCGTCTTGGATAGTGTTTTTTTCATTTCTAAAAAAGGGAAGTACATCTTGTATGAAGAATATATCTATTGTTCCTAAAATCACATAAAAGAGGAGTGGATATGATGAAAGTATACATTCAAACAGATATTGAAGGTGTTGCAGGGGTAACCTTTTTTGATAGACATGAAGATACCATTAGCAACTATCATCATCGCCAAAGAATGCGCAGACTTTTGACCCAAGAGGTAAATGCAGCAGTTAAGGCTTCCTTTGATAAAGGAGCTGATGTAGTCTTAGTAAATGACAATCATGGAAATTCATACAATATCCTATTTGAGGAGCTAGATTCTAGATGTGAGATTCTTCATGGTAGAGCCTCTACACAACCTTTCTGGTTACAGGATATTGACGATGGGTTTGATATAATGGTATTAGTTGGTATGCATGCCATGGGTGGTACAGAAGGAGCAAATCTGCCACATTCTAAATGGATACTAAATGATGGAGAAATATATTTAAGCGAAGCTTCGATGGCGGCTGCTATTGCGGGATATTATGGAGTTAAGACGGTTTTTGTAAGTGGCGATGACCATATAACACAAGAGGTTGCGGATAAGGTTCCTGGAATAGTCACTGGAGTAGTAAAAAAAGCATTGGGACCCTATTTTGCTCGCAGTAAAATGCCACATGCAGCACAAAACATCATATATGAAGGTGTATGTAAGGGTATAGAGAAACAAAAAGATATTGAACCCTATATTTTAAAAGCGCCTTTTAGTTTGAATCTCTTGGAATCCGAGGGACATATTCCTCCTTTTGAAAAAATACTGGATGAAGATATAAAAGGTGATGACCTAGTGGATGTGTTTAAAAGGACTTTGGATTCTTTCCCGTGGAATAATTTTGGGATGAAGCATGTAGATGGTTTTCGTTACCTGGGTACTTAGACTATACGATGGTATTTTATAGGAGAACAGGATACAAACTATGCTGTGAATAATCCGGGACTGGCATTAGCAAAGCAAAAGATTGTAGTAAAGATGATTTCTACTAAGTAAATCAAGCATAAGAAAAATGAGGTATTTCTGATAGACGAGTGTGAGTACTGTGTTCCGAAGGCAAATTGCTGTAATTATTGAGTATAAAAAAGGGATGGTTCATAGAAATTCTATAGCTAACCATCCCCTAATTATATTAAAATTAAATGAAGTAAAACGTCAGTCCAAAGCTGGATCAGATATTTTCTTGTTCATAAACTTCATATATTGGATCCAATCACATCTGCTGAAGAAATGGTGTCCCGTTCTTATGTGATAACCAATTTGGCCTTCATGCAAGCTTGTATTTGGTAATGGGTATTTGTCAGGTGTTACAAGGCCGCTATGCCCTAACAACTTATATACTTCACTTGCTGATACACAAGATAAGAATTCGGATTTTGGGTCTGCACCTTTGTCTTCTTCAGCGCTACCTACACAAATACATCTCGGAGCGATGGAAGCCAATAGGTAATGTTGGTCATATGGCATATTTATGCTTTCTAAACCGTCGTATTCCTTAAACCTTTCACAATACCAATCCCAGCTTCCAGCCTTTAAGAAAGCAGAGATACGTTCACCAGTAGAATGCTTTGATATAGCAGCACCGCCAATTCCCGAATTGTTGGAGATCCCCATAAAAAAGCGTTCATCTTGAGCAGCAGTCCAAAGCGCTGTCTTGCCAAGTCTTGAATGCCCAACTACTGCAATATGGTCATGATCTATCTCATCGCGTGTCAGAAGATAATCTAAAGCTCGGCTTGCAGCATATGCCCACATGCCGATTTTACCCCATTCTTCTGGTTCTCTTTTCCTATCCCCAAAATACAATTTACCTAGACCGTCTGAATAGTCACCGTGGAGATTGTCATTTACTACATCCTTGTAGCAAAATAATGCTAGTCCAAATCCATTGTCGGTAATCTCTTCTACTGGAGTATACCTATCAGGAATGTCAGGGCGGAATGCAATATGTAAAAATAATGGTGCTCGTGGATTATTTTTTGGCAGGAAAAGGTGTAACGGAAAGGACATTTCACCATTCGGTGTGTCAAATGTTATCTTGATGAGTTGCTGATGTACTTTTCCCGCAAAGGTATTAAATGCACCTTCTTCAATGACTTCGCCAGTTACCTTTTTAGGTGGCTCTGGTGTATAACCATAGATATACTTTTGTAAAATATCCAGTAATTCTGTTCTTCTTTCACGCCATAGGTCTGCAGTACAGGGTTTGCCATTATTCATAGTTAGTAATGGTGGCAGTTCACGCTTAGTAATTTCCTGTTGTAGCATAATGTACCTCCTTCATGGTATTGATCTTAGATTTAGTGGATTAATTGGATTACGCACCTTATGTGCTGTTACTGTGAATAAGTATATCAGAAATCAAATATCAACTCCATATAGTATGTAATTTTCTGGACTAAGACCTTTCACTTCGTTCTGGATGACAAGAATAATCGTTTTAGTAGACAAGCATAATCATCCTGCTATGGCAATAACAAAAAGGAGCAGCTACCATTTGGTACTGCTCCTTATAAAGCAAATAATTATCTTTTCTGTTGTAAGTCGTAGTGAGGCAAGTAAGCTTTTTCTTCGTCTGTATATTTGCGAAGGGTATTAATAACTTCGCCGTTATTGACTTTACGATCGCCAACATCTTCTGTTGTACCCATAATTGTTACATTTGCCTGTCTGCGACGTGCACGTACGTGATCCCAGTCAATAAAGTAAATATGAGCAAATTCTCCACCGTCTAATTTACCATCTTTGATGGTTATTGTTTCGCTACGACCAAAGA
>JAAZEK010000332.1 GCA_012512335.1 Clostridiales bacterium
TCATAACCGGTCGGTCCGGGGTTCGAGTCCCTGAAGGCCCACCATTTTCGCCTCGGTAGCTCAGTCGGTAGAGCAGTAGACTGAAAATTTACGTGTCGGTGGTTCGATTCCGCCCCGAGGCACCAATATAGAAGTATAATATCAGAAGTCAGAAATCAGAATATAAAGGTACAAGCAATACTATATCCGACATTTGATATCCGATTTCAGAAACCCGATATGGAGGAGTACCCAAGTGGCTAAAGGGGGCAGACTGTAAATCTGTTAGCTCAGCTTTCGATGGTTCGAATCCGTCCTCCTCCACCATAAAACATAAAGAAGCCTAAAATGGCTTCTTTTTTGTTGGTTTGTCGGATAGACAGGGTTATCTACTTCTATTATAATTAAAAGCTATCCCCTATCCCTTTGGTTTAAACACCAAGGCTGCTAAAAAACCAAATATTATAGCTGATGAAATGCCCGCACTAGTAATCTCAAAAATACCAGTCAATACTCCTATAATACCATTTGTCTTAGCTTCAGCCATTGCACCCTTTAACAATGAATTTCCAAAGCTTAGGATGGGCGTCGTTGCTCCTGCGCCTGCAAAATCCACCAACTTATCATACCACCCAAGACCTCCTAGCACCGCACCTGCGACTACCAAAGCAGTCATGGTGTGAGCAGGAGTCATCCGAAATACATCCAACATTATTTGTCCAATTGCACAAATCATTCCACCAATTAAGAAAGCTCTTAAAAACTGTTCCATTACATGACTCCTTTACTGGGTATTTTCTATTGAAACTGCATGAGCAATTCCAGGTATGCTCTCTTTTTGCTGATATGACATTGGAGATAGCAAAGCACCTGTAGCAGCTACTAAAATCCGCTTGAGCTCCCCCTGTTTCATTCGATTGAGCAGATGCCCATATGTAACAGTTGCACTACAGGCACATCCACTTGCACCAGAGAATACTCTAGGATCCTTTCCATAAATGATCATGCCACAATCTGTATAAAGGTTTTCCTTGAAATGAATCCCTCTCTTCCGGAATAATTCCTGAGCTATGGAGTATCCTGTAAAGCCTAAATCCCCAGTAGCGATTAGGTCATAATAATCAGGCTCTATGTTCAACTCATTAAAATGTGTTTCTATTGTATCCACAGCTGCTGGAGCCATAGCTGCACCCATATTAAAAGGATCAGAAATGCCCATATCCACTATTTTTCCTATAGTTGCTGAAGTAATTCGAGGCCCTTCACCTTGTCTACCCAATATAACAGCCCCTGCACCAGTAACGGTCCATTGAGCTGTTGGTGGCTTTTGTGCTCCATATTCATTAGGATAACGAAATTGTTTCTCAGCGGCTGCGTTATGGCTAGCAGTGGCAGCCATTACATAATTAGCACCATTATTATCCAAGACTTTGCTTGCCAAAGCCAAACCTTCCATTGAGGTTGAGCAAGCCCCAAAAACACCCAAATAGGGTATTTCTAGCCCTCTTGCTGCAAAGGTACTTGAAGTTATTTGGTTGTCCAGATCACCACTGAACAAGAAGTTAATATCATCACTTTTTAATTTTGCTTTTTCCAAGGCTTTATTACAAGCCAGTTCCAATAATTTGACCTCAGCTTTTTCATAACTGTCCTGCTCAAGCCAAAGGTCGCTGGCAAATTGATCAAAATCTTCTGCTATCTGACATTTAGCCTCAAAAGGGCCACCAACTGTAGCACTCGATATTATTATCGGGTTAAAAATAAATTTCCAACTTTGTCGACCTATAAGCATGTATTACCCTCCTAACGCCTGGAAAATCAGTTTGATTATTGCTACCACAAAGGCAGAAAAGGTACCGAAAACGATAACAGGACCAGCTATTTTAAACATATTACCACCTACGCCTAAAACATAGCCTTCACTTCGATGCTCAATTGCTGCAGAGGCTATACTATTAGCAAACCCCGTAATTGGTACAGCTGTTCCAGCACCTGCCCATTGTGAAATATGATCAAAAATGCCTAATCCGGTTAATAAAGTAGAAATAAAAATGAGAACAGCTGTTGCCGGGTTTCCAGCATCAGATTTTTCAAAGTCAAAATACTTAATAAAAATATTTTGAAGAAACTGCGCAAAAATACAGATAGAGCCTCCTACCAAAAAGGCTCTTAGTACATTAGTTCCAACTTTTCTTTTAGGTTCTAGCTTTTTTGCTCTGCTTTGATAATCTTTCTGCATAGGAGTAGCTTTCTTTTTAGCCATTTTCTACTCTCCTCCATTTACTTATCGTTTACTTTAGTATGTCAGTGAACAAGCAAATTAATTCAGAGTAAAAAAAAAGCCGCACAGCTGTACGGCAAAAATAAAGGGGGTCTCAATGTAATTGTGAGGTATTAATATTATGGTCAGAAGACCCTCTTCTTATTCCATTTCTTCTTTTTCTTGTTGCTCTTTAAATAAATCGCCAAGGGTAACAGTCATTTCTTCTTTTACATAAGGACTTTCTTTTGGAGTCTGCTTCCTTACTGGCTTTTCTGTTCTCTCTGGCCTCTCCTGTTTTTCAACTGCGTCTCTAATACTCAAACTAATTCTTCTTTCTTGGGGTTTTACATCTAGTACTTTTACGTCAACCATTTGTCCTGTACTTAAGACATCCTCTACTTTATCCACCCTTTTGTCAGAAATTTGAGAAATATGCACCAGACCATCTACGCCAGGTTCCAATTCAACAAATGCACCAAAAGTGGTTATACGAACGACTTTGCCTTGGAATATCTGACCTGATGGGTATTTTTCTTCGATATTATCCCAGGGATGTGGTAAATTTTGTTTATAGCCAAGAGAAATTCGGTTATTTTCTTTGTCTGCAGATAGGATAACCACTTCTACTTCTTGCCCTTCAGAAACAACCTGCTTTGGACTCTTTATATGTCCCCATGAAAGGTCTGAAATGTGTATTAATCCATCTACGCCACCAATATCAACAAAAGCGCCAAAATTTGTTATCCGCTTTACTTCGCCTTTTATAATCTGGCCTTCTTCAATGGTTTCCCAAATCTGTTGTCTTTTCTCTTTTTCTTCTGCCTCAAAAATTGCTCTTTGGGATCCTACGACACGGTTGCGTCTCTTATCTGTTTCGAGAATACGTAAACGTAATTCTTGACCTATGAAGATGCTTAAGTCAGCCACATAACGCATAGATAATTGGGAAGCTGGAATAAAAGCTGTGAAACCTTTAATATTAGCTAACAAGCCACCTTTTACTACTTGCTTGCCAATACCGATGATCTCTTGTTCATTTTGGAAGGCTTCCTCGATTAATTTCCATGCTTGATTTTTTACTATATTTTTCTGAGAAAGAATTACATTGCCCTCTCCATCATTGACTTTCCGTACTTCTACTTCGATATCATCGCCTTCATGGAAAACTTCTGTGAGAGGTTTATCTTCTTCCAGCATAATGTCGTTTAAGGAAACAACTCCATCTGATTTGTATCCGACATTGACGAATAACTCATCATCAGTGACTCGAATTATTTTACCAGTTACAATCTGTCCTGGGCGAAGAGAAACGATTTCAAAATCTTCCATTGTTTCTTCGTTAATTGCCTCTTCAGCTGGAGTCTCACTCTCTAATACATCCTCCTGAGGACTTTCTAGCTCAGATTCTTCCTGCTGGAATCCAGCTTCCTCTGAAATCTCTTTCTGCTGCAGGTCAGCTTCTGCTTCAACAGTAGCTTCTGCTTCAACAGCTTCTTCTTCAACTGCTGTTATTTCTTCCTGTACTTCAACTGCCTGTGGAGCATCTTCATTATTAGCAGTCTCTGTAGTTTCTAAAATTTCGTCATTCATCTCGTTCATTGATTAGGTACCTCCTTAAAATCCATACAATCGAACATTTATTAGTTTCATATTATGGAACAACTGTCAACGATTGTATATTCCTCTTTGATGTGTTTCTTTTGTAGGTATGGATATTCCTGTTATAATGTTAATATGGAATTATAAACGAAGTATTACGTTATAATTTTCCAGCTATATAAGCCCCCCTAAGCCTTTCAATGGATAATCATTCCTTACTTCATTAGGAATCATTCCTGCCTATAAATAAATAAACACATCTAAATTTATAATATAATACTTTTTCGATATTATATGACTAAATCCTCTTTTTTTAAAAATAAACTTATTAAATTATAATTTTATCAATTCCTCTGACATTTTCTTCGACATTTGATTCAATAACTCGGAATTGGATTTATTACCGTAGTATTCTGTTAAATCCAACGGCTTTCCAATAGTTACAGTCAAAGAACGGAAAATTCGATATTCCCCCTTTATCGCAACTGGTATGGTTACAGCTTCTGTTCTTTGTGCAATAGCAGCCATGCCATGAGTAAAATTTTGAATTTCACCATTTTTACTTCTAGTGCCTTCAGGGAAAATACCAAAAACCTTACCTTCTTTTATCCTTTTAAGAGCGGTTTTTATTGATGTTATATCCGCTGAACCTCTTTTTACTGGAAAAGCACCTACTTCCCTTAAAATCGTTCCAAAAAGCGGAAACTTAAACAACTCCTCTTTAGCCATAAAATTGATTTTCCTAGGTAGCACACATGCCAGAAGAATAGGATCCAATAGAGAAATATGATTGGCGTATATAATGGTACTTCCTTCAGTAGGTATATTTTCTTTCCCTTTTACCTTTGGCCAGAATAACAGGTAGATTAAAGGAGTCAAAATACCCCGTATAATAGAATATAACAAAACTGTGTTCCCTCCGCTAGACCTTCAAAAGACCCTCTATCTCATTAACTACTTGGTCTATATTTTTATTAGTGGTATCAATTAATATGGCATCATCTGCTTTTCGAAGAGGCGCATATTCTCTATTAGTATCGTTATTGTCACGATGTATAATATCTTTCAAAACTGTGTCAAAATCTGTATCCATTCCCTTTTGTTTTAGCTCTTCATAACGACGTCTAGCTCTTTCTTCGCAAGAAGCTGTAAGGAATATTTTTAAGCTTGCTTGAGGCATTACATAGGTGCCGATATCTCTTCCGTCCATAACCAGCGAGTTTTCTTTCGCAATTAGTTGTTGAAGCTCTACTAGTTTTTTTCTTACTGCAGGTATAGTACCTACATCAGAAGCAGCTGTAGAAATCTGCTGAGTTCGAATAACCTTAGTGACTTCCCTGTCGTCCAAGTAAATTCTCTGTTCACCTTTATCATATTCTACCTTTATATCGGTACTAGGCAGAAGTGGTAGAACTTCCTTAGATTCTCTAGGATTTCCTCCATTTTCTATAACCTTAAGACCCATAGCTCTATACATAGCTCCCGTATCAAGATATAGAATACCCAGCTTTGCGGCCAATAATTTTGCAACTGTGCTCTTACCTGCACCAGCAGGACCATCAATGGCAATGGTCACCTTCGCTAGATCTGGTCGCAAGCTTACAGCCTTATCCAGATAAATCGGTTTTAAGTTACGTTTCTCTTTGAGTTGTATATGTATCATAACTCGAATACACTTTTCTAAGCTACCAGCAACATACATTTCCTGACAGCAACTAAGAGGGATAGATGTCATGCCTAGTTCTCGCGCTGCAACTGCAGGATAAACTGCATCAAGGTCCTTTGTTGCTGTGAAAATTATGCTTATAATATCTTCTATTTCAATATGGTTTCTCTGTTTAATCTCACTTAGTAAACGTCGAGTTTGTCTAAGTATTTCTTCCCTACTGTTTTCAGATGTTGTAATAGCTCCTCTTATTGCATAAAAATTCATAAATTCTCTCCTATAATACTCTATGTCCTAGCGCAACTGCAACCTCATTAAGATGCAGTAAACCTATGCCCATAAAAAGAGCTACGCTAATATGATCCCTATATCGAGCAATGCCAATTTTGCCTCCTATGTTCAATCCTAAGGCCTTGGGCATAATTTGGGATACTGCTTCTCTTGTAGCACCTGCAACAGCTCCCTCTTCCAAATGAGTTTCATCTATAACCCCTTCTCTTTTGGATGCAACAACTGCTCTTTCTATTATCTTTGAAATTGAGGTAATAAATTCACCACCATAATCTACAGCCGCTGCATATATGTCCTGCTTACGCATTTCTTCCTTTAACTGTTTTTCTTCCTCACGAGATTGGCTCAATGCCATATTTAATGCAATTCTTGAAATTTCCTTACTCCCTATAATATCCACAGCCAATTCCTCCTTTGACGGATATTGTTGGATTATGTTATTTATCATAAATCATTTATTGTAGTTTTACAAGAAATATGTTTTGTCTAAGTGAGCTGTATCATTAAGACAAAGCAAGTAAGAAGACTCTGAGTAGGTCGAGTCATTTTCAAAATTTAATTGGGATTTTATACGTATAATACTGATACCAGTATTGCTTAACTGATATCTCCATATAAGCTCTTTTGGTAATCCCATTAATGTCATAATCAGTATTCGTATAGGGTACGCATGAGCAACAACTAAAATTCGCTTATCTGTATTTCCATAATCATCAATAAGGCAATCTAAAAAAGTGTTAATCCTTACTTGAAGTGATCTTAGATTTTCTCCATTCTTAGGAGCAAATCCAAAATCAGAGCGATAAGATTCCAATTGGCCAGGGTAATTTAAACCAATTTCCTGCCTGGTTAAGCCCTCCCAGATACCAAAATTAATTTCATTGAGCCCCTGCTTTTTCTCAACTGGGAGGTCTAACTTATCTCCAATTATAGAAGCGGTTTGAAAGGCTCGCTTCAAACCGCTAGAATAGATTTTAGATATACCTTCCATTTCCAATCTTTCCGCAAGAATTTCAGCTTGTAAAACTCCACGTTCTGTCAGTGGAATATCCTTAGCGCCTTGTGTTTTCCCTTCATGATTCCACAATGTTTCTCCGTGACGTACCAGATAAACGTGCATAGTACCTCCAAACTACAAGTTATAGTTATTACTTATAAATCTATATACTTTTAGATGCCTCTTTTTCTATATAAACTTGATATTCTTCCCATATGTCTTCAAGCTGATGAAATCCAAAAGAAATATCATCCTTTTTAACCTGCCCTATTCCTACAATCAAAGAATTAATTACACTAAGGGGTGCAACCAAAGAGTCAACAAAGGAGGCCATATCGCTTTTTGCTAGAAGAGAATAGTCTGCATAGTTGGTTAAGGGAGAAAGGAAGCTGTCAGTTAAGGCTACCGTGTCTGCTTCGCGTTCTTTGGAAAACTTCATAGCTTCAATAGCGCGACTAGCGTATCGTGGGAAACTAATACCAAAAAGCAAATCCCCTTTTCCTATATGAAAAAGTTGCTCAAAAATATCGTTTATACCAGATGTGACAACTCGAACATTACTAAAAATAAAATTAAGATAGTAGCCCATAAATTGTGCTAATGGAGCAGCGCTACGTAAGCCAAGTACATAGATGTTTTTCGCCTCTAAAATCTTCGAAATTACTGCATTAAAAACCTCATTATCAACTTCATCTATAGTGCTACGAATATTATGCATATCAGCCTTAAGTACATTTTTCAATACCATAGACTGATCCATATCGGCTGACAATTCAATTCGCTGTACCGTAGTTAGTTTGTTCCTTATAAGTTCCTGCAAAGCTTTTTGTAGTTTGGGATACCCATCGTAATTGAGTGCATTAGCAAAACGTACAACCGTAGATTCACTAA
>JAAZEK010000333.1 GCA_012512335.1 Clostridiales bacterium
AGCAATGGGGAATTATAATAATTTTGGGGAGGAATTTATTCATGCAAAACTTTTTTAAGCTCAAGGAGAATGGTACTAATGTACGTACCGAAATCCTAGCCGGATTCACTACCTTCTTTGCAATGGCATACATCATTATGGTCAACCCAAGTATGCTTGAGCAAGCTGGAATGCCATGGGGAGCAGTATTTTTAGCTACCATCATTGCGTCCATCATCGGTACTCTTGTAATGGGACTGGTAGCGAATGTTCCTTATGCACAGGCACCTGGTATGGGTCTCAACGCATTCTTCGTTTTTACTGTTGTATTTACTCTTGGTTTCGAATGGCAAGAAGCTTTGGCTATGGTGTTTTTATGCGGTGTAATTAATATAATAATTACAGTCACCAAGGTCAGAAAGCTTATTATCAAAGCTATTCCAGAAGGTCTTCAAAACGCAATCGGCGGTGGTATTGGTATTTTTATTGCTTATATAGGGCTCCTAAATGCTGGTTTGCTAAATTTTGGTGCTGGTGTGCCTGCAATGACTGAATTAAACACTGCTGCACTGCTGCTTACTGTATTTGGTATAATCTTAACTGTTGTTCTTTTAATTAAAAAAGTAAAAGGTGCTATTTTCATAGGAATCGTCGTTACTGCTCTTGTAGGTATTCCGTTTAAAGTTACAGCAATAGGAGATACCATTAGCTTTACTGATGCATTATCCCAATTGCCAACTACCTTTATGGCAGCATTTGGTAAACCTGGATTGCTTTCTTTATTCAGTGATGCCAGCAAGATACCTCTAGTATTAATTACTATCTTCTCATTCAGCTTGTCTGACACCTTTGATACAATCGGTACCTTTATTGGAACTGGTCGTCAAAGTGGAATTTTCACAGACGAAGATATGAAGGCTATGGAAGACAGCTCAGGCTTCAAATCTAAAATGGACAAAGCTCTTTTCGCTGATGCTATTGCTACCTCCATTGGTGCAATATTCGGTACCTCAAACACAACTACCTATGTAGAGAGTGCGGCTGGAATTGGTGCAGGTGGACGTACTGGTTTGACTAGTGTTGTAGTTGCAGTTTTATTCGTACTTAGTGCATTCTTTGCTCCAGTTATCAGCGCTATTCCTGCAGCAGCTACTGCTCCTGCTCTTATTATAGTCGGTATCATGATGCTTTCAGCATTCAAGGAAATTGAATGGGCAGATTTGTCTGTGGCTATTCCTGCGTTTTTCGCTGGTATTTTTATGGCTCTGGCATATAGTATATCCTATGGTATCGGAACAGGCTTCATCTTTTACTGCATTGTTAAGGTTGCAAAAGGAGAAGCTAAGGAAATTAATCCTGTATTATGGGTTTCAACTATCCTGTTCATTATAAATTTTGTACTAACGGCTTTACCTCTGTAAGCTCTAAGCTTAGTGAACATGCCACTTATAGAAGTGGGCGTCTTGACGTAGGATAAACGTCTATGAAAAACTAAAAAAGCCTTTGTCTGAACTAATATGTTTAGACAAAGGCTTTTATTTTACTAGCAATTAAACTGGCAATTGCACTTGATGTAACTAAATAATACATGTGATTTTACTTTACATCTTCATACTATAGATTAAATACTGCCATTATGGACTCTACAGCTGTTCTTTCATTCTGTCGCTCAATTACAATAGATATCTTGGTTTCTGATGTAGTAATAAGCTTTATTGGGATGTTTTGCTTGGCCAGAATTTGAAAGATTCGTGCAGCTATACCTGACTGTCGCTCCATACCAATACCTTCCACCGTTAGCTGAGTAATGTCTTCAAAAAAATCTGCACGGGCACCTTCATTCTCATAGGCTTGAGACAATTCTATTGCGTCAGCCAAATTTTCCAGTGGTAGGGTGAAGGACAGGTTAATATGATTATTCACTGGTGCTGTTTGACTAATCATATCTATGTTCAAGTCTTGGTCGGCTAAGGCGCCGAAAAGATCGCCTAGTATTTCTGGATTATAGGGTAAACCATTCATAGTAATCATAGCACGATCGTTATTAGTATAAATATTGGTTACAGGGCTTTGGTCCAGTAGAGCATCGGACATGGTATATAATCCAGATTTTTTCCCAGCCATAAATTTGACAGCAGTTAAAGCTCCAAGGGCAAAAATTTTGCGCGAATGAGCTGAGTGGGTAATCTCCAGAATTTCATCATCGCCTGCAAACATAACTGTATGCTCACCTGCTATGGTACCTCCACGAAGGGCATGAATCCCAATCTCGTTAATGGAACGCTTATCGGTTTTAGAATGCCTACCATAAACATAATGCTTAGAGTTAAGAAAGCTTTCATTAATAGCATCTGCCAAAGCATAGGCAGTGCCACTAGGTGCATCGATTTTGGAGTTATGGTGCTTTTCTGTAATCTCAATATCGAATTTGTCGCCAAAAACCGACGCAGATTTCTGAATCAGCTCATACATTAGGTTAATACCAACAGACATATTAGCAGCATGGAATATAGCTGTTTCTTTTGATTGCTGTCGAAGCTCTTCCAGATTTTGCGGAGATAGCCCTGTTGTAGCCACTACCAAAGGAGTAGATGTCTTTCTTGATAGTTCCAACAAAGCGGGAAGGGCATTTGGAACGGAAAAGTCCAATATAACATCTGCCTTTTCTTTCACCTGAGAAGGATCTTCGTATACAGGAAAAGTATTATTTTTGGCAGTGGGAAATTTATCTATCCCCGCAACAATTTCTATTTCTTCATCTATATCTGCCACAGCTGCAACTACTTGCCCCATCTTTCCATTGCATCCATGTAGAATCATTTTTATCATTAGTAAAACTCACTCCAATCTTGTCAAAGTCATCTCTTAATATTTACTTATTTCGCCAAGATTAGACCATAATCCTGCATGGCGTGTTTCAATAATTCGAGGTTATTTTCTGCCAT
>JAAZEK010000334.1 GCA_012512335.1 Clostridiales bacterium
AATCCTGTTGTATTATATTATTTGTTCGCTCTTGACCCATTAGCTCAGTCGGTAGAGCACTTGACTTTTAATCAAGGTGTCCGGCGTTCGAATCGCCGATGGGTCACCAATATCGGCCCCTTGGTCAAGCGGTTAAGACACCGCCCTTTCACGGCGGTAACAGGAGTTCGAATCTCCTAGGGGTCACCATAAGTATTGCCACGAAGGTTAGGGTTTGGAGACAAATGCGCTCTGGGTTCTGGCTTTCCATTTGGCCCGGTAGTTCAGTTGGTTAGAATGCCAGCCTGTCACGCTGGAGGTCGACGGTTCGAGCCCGTTCCGGGTCGCCAAATGCTGGTGTAGCTCAATTGGCAGAGCAGCTGATTTGTAATCAGCAGGTTGCGGGTTCGAGTCCCATCACCAGCTCCATAAGAAACCCGCTAGGCGTAAGGCTTAGCGGGTTTTGTTATTTTAAATCAGTTCGCTGAAATATAGAATTTGGTGTTTATTTGGTGAGTAGTTCACAAACACATGATTATAGCAGCGTTGATACTCCTTAGAGTGAGTGTACCCATGGGGTGTACTCATGAAGTGAGGTGTACCCCAAACTGTGCAAAATTTCAAGTAGTGCATGGATTACACATGTAATTTAGTGGTTTTTGAGCAGAATTTCAAGTAATACATAGTTTTCTCGCTATTTAAGTAGTGTTTCTGGCTTTTTTGAGCAGAAATTCAAGTAGTGCTCGATTTATTGCAGGTATTTAATGCACTAGTTGATATTTTGCACAAATATCGTCAAAAAGTAGCTAAAGTCGGTAGAAATCCATGCACTAGTTGAATTTTTGAACAAAATACCTCAAAAAGCAGTTGAATCTATGAATTACTTGAAATTCTGCACACTTCTATTTACTTCAATTTTCCAAGGTCCATATTTTTCGACAAAAGAGCCAAATCGATTATTTTTGTTATTAGATGAATATGTTATTTTAGGGATAATGATTGTAAATTCATTGACATCATTCGGTACATCAAAAAATAATATATGGTATGTCCTATGCATATGAACGCTTTCATCGAATGAATCTATGCTGTTGTCAACATATATATTGCCAGCGGTATCTTGGATATACACATCATCCTCTGAAAATCCCGATAAGCAATTATTTACAAATGCTGCATCACTTTTAACACCGCGATCTGCATCTTTTGGGAGAATAGCGCTGATAAATACCTGTACCTTATTATCCAATGGTTGCACATCTGCAAGCAGCGTAATGCCATCAATTGTAGAGTGTGGTCTTTCTTTTGTGAAGATAGAATCATCTGTTGGAAGCAGCTCTATATCTGAAATAAAATCTTCCCCTGAGTATAAGGAAACTTGCATTGGTTCACCTTTTTTTACTGAAGGCATTTTATAACTTAGACTGATAGCAGAACCATAAGATTTAGAATAATCGCCACACTTTTTCCCATTGTAATAGAGCCAATAATCCGGAAAAGACTGGGGTGAAAATTTCATGCCTAAATCGGTTTTATAAAAAAACACATCTAGGTAAATCCGACCGTTCAATATATATGCAGATAATACCTTGTGGATATCACTACCTTGTTCAATTTCTGTAATACTTTCAGTAGTATGGGTAATCGTGTTTTTGTCCCTTTGAAATGACCCTAATGCGGGCATAAATAAGAATCCTTTTGTGAAAGAGAATACCAAAGCAACGCCAATTAGTAAGGTGCAAGCAACAGTCAGTAGTGTTTTTAATGGTTTCCTGATTTTTAAACTCATAGTCATGGCATCATCTGGTTCATATATTATTTCATCTGGGACCAGAACTGATTGCACTAAACTATGTGCAGAAGTAGATACTTTTTCTTCCCCAAACTCAATATTCATTTAATAATCCTCCGTTCATTTTTGATTCTTTTAGGTGTTATTAAAAGACTATTGTGCTGATCTCTAATTGGTCCACAGCACTTCATTCCCAACTGAAGTTCCTGTATCCCACTCAGAGAATTGATAAGGCTCTCCATAACCAGCCATACGTTCCTCTAATGTTCTATGTCTTTTAGTAGCCTTGCGGATGGTGATAACATCCTTTTGTCGGCTAATTTCGACTCTATCGCTCTCACGTAGATTCAGGTCATCCATGAGTTGCTTGG
>JAAZEK010000335.1 GCA_012512335.1 Clostridiales bacterium
CACTAGAACAATTAAAAAGAATGAAGGAACAGGGTTCAGACCTGTACCCGATTTTTTCATACAATGTAGCGTCAACAGATACTCGATTTACAACTGCTAAGGACTTTCGAGATAAGGTAGAAGAAATTACTGGAAAAGATATAGTTGATACTATAGTAGATGCAGAGCCTTTCGGACCAGTCAAACAAATGGATCTGATGGTTATTGTGCCTTGTACTGGGAACACATTAGCAAAGCTAGCTAACGCCATTACGGACACACCTGTGTTAATGGCTGCAAAAGCTCATTTGCGAAACCAGAGACCATTATTATTGGGCATAGCAACTAATGATGGTTTAGGAAACAATGCGAAAAACATTGGAGTAATTATTAATACGAAAAATATATTTATGGTACCTTTTTGGCAAGATGATCCTATGAAGAAGCCAAATTCTCTGGTCGCAGATTTGGATCGATTATTAGATGCTTCGTTGATGGCCTTGAAAAAAGAACAAATCCAGCCTGTAATAATTGAAAGAAATCGTCTATAATAGGATTATGCAAATGAAGTCCAGGCAGATATGGGAGGTGCCTATGAGAATCATCATACAAAAATTTGGCGGTACTTCGGTGGCTAAGCCAGAAAACAGGGAAATGTCAGCACAAAAAATAATAGCTTCCCAAAAAAGTGGATTTAAACCAGTGGTCGTGGTATCTGCTATGGGAAGAAAAGGCGAGCCCTATGCTACTGATACTCTGATTGAATTTCTTCAGAATGTATATGGGGACGCCCATCCAAGGGAAATGGATATTGCCATGTCGGTAGGTGAGGTAATCTCCTCTGTAATTATTGCAAATACTTTAAGGAGTAAGGGGTATGATGCAATAGCGGTAACCGGCCAGCAAGCTGGTATTATAACCAACACCACCCATGGAAATGCAGAAGTCCTAGAGGTTAAGCCTGCTTATATTTTAAAAGCATTAGAAAATGGGAAAATACCTGTTGTAGCTGGGTTTCAAGGTTCAAGCAAAACTGGTGAAATCACAACTTTGGGTCGAGGAGGAAGCGATACTACAGCGGCCATATTAGGTGAAGCTCTAAATGCTGAATCTATAGAAATTTATACCGATGTAGATGGAATTATGACAGCCGATCCTCATATTGTATCCAATGCTTCCATGATTAGGCATATATCCTACTCAGAAATCTTCCAGATTGCAGATCATGGCGCAAAAATAATTCATCCTAGGGCGGTAGAGATTGCCATGCGAGCCGGAATTCCCGTGGTGATAAGAAATACCATGACTGATTCGCCTGGTACTATAATTTCAACCCCTGCTGTAAAAAGGCAAGCTGAACAAAGCTATAAGCCTGAACGAATTATAACCAGTATAACCCATGTAACTGGAAGAACACAGATAAGTATAGATACTAAAAGAGGAATCGAAGAGCAAAATGATATTCTTATGCGTTTGGCTGATAATAGTATTAGTATAGATATAATAAACATTTTTCCTGAAAGCATGGTATTCACCATAGAAGGAAAGGCTACAGACAAAGCATTACAGGTTTTAGATGCAATTGCTAAGCCAAGTCGAGTAATTAAAAACTGTAGCAAAATTTCTGCAGTAGGGGAACGGATGCGAGGTGTGCCTGGTGTTATGTCTAAAATAATCCACGCAATGAGGAGCAAGCAAATCGAAGTCTTGCAAACATCCGACTCCCATGCTACCATTTCATGTCTAGTAAAAGCAGAAGATACTATACCTGCAGTGTTGGCCTTGCATGAAGAATTCAAGTTATACCAAACATAAGATAAATATTCAGTGAGCCGAAAGGCTCATTTTTTTGTTTTCATTAGGTAATACTAAGACGAGTGATTAGAAGGAAAGTATTATTAACGGAGGATACTAGACTATATGAACAACAAAAAAAAGATAAACAACACTGAGCCCACTGACCAGCCAAATCCAGATGAAAAGAAACAAGCTCCCTCCAATACTGCAGCCAATATTAAAGAAATGGGTGCAGCTAATATACCGGCCATGGCAATAGGAAGCAATATCCATTGTATGACTATTATCGGGCAAGTAGAAGGACATATGGTACTACCCCCTCAAAATAAGACTACAAAATATGAGCATGTTCTACCCCAATTGGCTGCCATTGAGCAAAGTAAAGATATCGAAGGTCTTTTACTAATATTAAACACTGTGGGCGGCGACGTAGAAGCAGGGCTAGCAATATCAGAAATGATTAGCACCATGTCTAAACCTTCGGTTTCCTTGGTACTTGGAGGAGGTCATAGTATAGGAGTACCTTTAGCTGTTTGTGCAAATTATTCCTTTATTGCAGCTACAGCTACCATGACCATTCATCCAATACGGATGACAGGTTTAGTGGTAGGTGGGCCTCAAACCTTCGAATATTTTGACAAGATGCAAAAGCGAATATCAAACTTTATTACAGATCATGCCTCTATTACTAAAAAACGATTTGATGAACTTCTTTACAATACAGGTGAATTGGCGAATGAGGTGGGTACTGTTTTAATTGGCTCAGATGCTGTAGACAATGGGTTGATTGATGAAGTAGGAGGGTTACATGATGCTCTATCCAAGCTTAGAGAATTTATTAAAGAGGAGAATGAAACTTGATATTACACACTATTGTTGATCAAAATCTTATATGGGATCAGCAGGATGAGGGTACAGTAGAGACAATGGAGCTTGTATGGCATAGTGTTCCCGTGGAAGTTACCAAGAAAGATGATAAAATCCTTGTAATAAATAGAATAATAACTACTGATTTACTACATTATCTTAATCCAAAGCTCCAACCTGGAATGGAGATTACTTATACATTGAAGTCTTGGGAATAAAGCCTGAGACTTTTTTCTATGTACTCATAGAATCTAAGTGAAAGAAGTGTTATAATAAATACATTGTTTCTTCAATCATATGTTCCACATTATGGTAGACCTAAGCAGGATATAGCTAATGGACTGTCGAATATGGATTATTGAGGTGGTATTATGAGAAAGAAAAAAAAGAATTTGACAGCTGCGAAAAACAGCGGAGTTCATGAAATCATAGGCCTACTGGTTGTTTCACTAGGCCTATTTTTAGCCTTGTCTATTTATAGTCTAGGAAATTCCGCAGGGGTAGTTGGCCTATGGGTTTATCCAATAATAAAGGGACTTTTTGGTATTGTGTCATATATACTACCTATTTTCATTATAATCATTGGCATACTTATCATAATAGCTCGTCAAAAAACGATTAATGGATCTAAGCTGTTGTTATCCATCTTATCTATATATTTTTTCCTTTGTTTTATTCATCTACTTTATTTTAAGATGTTTGATACTCAAAGTTTTTCATCCTTTGTTGCTGACTCTTACTCTGGAGGCAAAGAGGATTTATCATTAGGAACAGGGGCAGTATGTGCACCTACTGTCTATTTATTCTATTCTCTCTTTGGTCTACCAGGTGCCTTTATCTTTTTTAGTACTACCACCCTTGTCAGCCTGCTTTTATTAACTAATTTGTCTCTAAAACAAGTGGGAATTCGTATTTCCAACAGTCTAAGACTGGATCAAGCAGCTAAAGCTCTCACCGATTCGAAGGAAAATCGAAGAAATAAAAGAGAGGCTAACAGACAAAAATCAGAATTACAAAAAAAGAAATTGCCTAATCTTTTGATTGACCCAGTACCTGAGCCAAGCTATAAAAAACATGAAGCTGAAGCTGCAGCTACTCTTCACAGTGACTCAGGGTTGGCTATAAACGAGCCTGAAATTAAGATTATAGATTTTCAAGCTAAAGATCAAGCATCTATAAACAATGAAAAAGAACAGGATCAGAATATATCTTTAAAAAAGGATGAGATACCTATACCAGAGCTAGAAATCCATCAGGAATCTCTACCTTATATGATACCTCCAATTTCCCTCTTAAAGGAACCTGTACATAAAAAGAGCAGCGTAGCTGCTGAGAAGACTGTCAAAAATAATGCAAAGATTTTGGAAGAAACTTTACTGAGCTTCGGCGTATCGGCTAGGGTGCTACAGGTAAGCCGTGGACCAGTAATTACACGTTATGAGCTACAACCTGCACCTGGTGTAAAAGTCAGTCGAATTGTGAGCCTTGCTGATGATATTGCATTAAACCTAGCCGCTCCTGGGGTGCGCATAGAAGCACCTATTCCAGGAAAGGCAGCCGTCGGTATTGAAGTGCCAAACAAGGACATTGCACCAGTTGTACTAAGGGAAGTTTTGGAATCCGAAAGCTTTTTAAGTCATTCCTCCAAGATAGGATTTGCCTTGGGCAAGGATATTGCTGGGAACAATGTTATTGCTGATATTGCTAAAATGCCCCATATGCTTATAGCAGGTGCTACTGGTTCAGGTAAAAGCGTATGCATTAACTCACTTATTATCAGTATATTATTCAAAGCTACTCCTGACGAGGTTCGTCTTATAATGATTGACCCTAAGGTAGTAGAATTAAGCTCCTACAATGGAATTCCTCACCTGATGATTCCAGTTGTTACCGACCCACGTAAAGCTGCAGGTGCCTTAAACTGGGCTGTGCAAGAAATGGTAAACCGTTATAAATCATTTGCTGATAAAGGCGTGAGAGATCTCGAGCGATATAATGAACAGTTAGAAGAAGATGAAAAAGCTCTTCCACAGATAGTTGTCATAATCGATGAGTTATCTGATCTTATGATGGTCGCTCCAGGGGAAGTAGAAGATGCCATTTGCCGTCTGGCACAGATGGCGCGAGCAGCTGGCATTCATTTGGTTATAGCCACCCAGCGTCCTTCAGTTGATGTTATAACTGGTGTCATAAAAGCAAATATTCCTTCTAGAATTGCCTTTGCTGTTTCCTCTC
The DNA here is from genome assembly GCA_012512335.1 of Clostridiales bacterium. GTDB lineage: Bacteria > Bacillota > Clostridia > Caldicoprobacterales > DTU083 > UBA5454. Next base: position 4,879 of record JAAZEK010000335.1, read on the forward strand.
AAACCGATTCCCGTACAATATTAGATATGGGCGGCGCAGAGAAATTATTAGGTAGAGGCGACATGTTATTTCATCCTGCTGGTTCTAATAAACCTAAAAGGGTTCAGGGAGCATTTATAACAGAAAAGGAAGTTGAGGCCATCGTTTCATGTATTAAGAATCAGAATGAAGGTCCTCAGTATAATATGGAAGTGTTAGAAGAAACATCTACTGAGCAGAGTGGTGATGATAATGGTTTTAATGATGAATTGTTACCAGATGCCATTGAAGTAGTAGTAGATGCAGGACAAGCTTCCATATCCATGATTCAGCGACGACTCCGAGTAGGGTATGCCCGGGCTGCCCGTTTAGTGGATGAAATGGAGGTTAGGGGGCTGGTAAGCGGTTTCGATGGAAGCAAGCCTCGTAATGTGCTGATTACAAAGGAAGAATTTGAAGAAGAATACAGAAATTTGGAATAGATAAGCATTGAAAGGGGTCACTCAACAATTGAGTAATATGCAAAATAAAATAGGGATGGTTTCTCTAGGCTGTGCCAAGAATCAAGTGGATGCGGAAGTAATGTTGGGCTTGCTAAGCCAGCAGGGTTACGAGCTAGTTAACCAATCCGAAAAAGCCGATATCATTATAATTAACACCTGCGGTTTTATTGGACCTGCAAAAGAAGAGTCTATACAGGCCATTTTAGAGCAAACTAAATATAAACAGCAGGGTAGCTGCAAAACCCTTATTGTAACAGGATGTTTGGGGCAGAGATATAGTGAGGAACTTATGGAAGAAATCCCTGAGGTTGATGCTGTAGTAGGTACAGGCAATTATTCAAGAATAGTAGATATTTTAAACGAGGTAAATGAAGGAAATCATAACTCCTATTTAGATAACCTCTCTTCACCTGAGGAAGATGGATTGCCTAGAATGCTTAGTACAAATGGTATAACTGCCTACTTGAAGATAGCAGAGGGCTGTGACAATTTTTGCAGCTATTGCATCATACCAAAATTACGAGGAAGATTTAGGAGTAGGTCAATTTCTTCTTTGATTAAAGAAGCAGAAACCTTGGTCCAGAATGGAACCCGTGAGCTTGTGATCATTGCTCAGGATGTTTCTCGTTATGGTCAGGACAGCAATGGAAAATTTAACCTGGTAAGTCTTCTAAAAGAACTGGTTGCTTTACCTGATTTGAAAAGAATTCGCTTAATGTATTGTTATCCCGATCGTATTACAGACGAACTGATAGATTTTATTGCTAAAGAGGATAAGATATGTAAGTATCTGGATATACCTATACAACATATAAACCAGCAGATTTTATCTAAAATGAATCGGATTTCAGATACTGAGCAGATTCGAGCCTTGCTCATCAGCTTAAAAGAAAAAGTGCCGGGTATTGTTTTACGAACCTCGCTGATAGTAGGTTTTCCTGGAGAGGGAGAAAAAGAATTCCAAGAGTTGTTGGATTTTGTAGCAGAAGGCTTTTTTCAGCATCTCGGTGTGTTCCCATACTCTAGGGAGGATGGGACACCTGCAGCAACATATTCCAACCAAGTAGATGACTCAGTCAAACATGAAAGACGAAATAGATTAATGTCAGTTCAAAGTAAGATCTCTAAACGTCTTAAAAGAGCTAGACAAGGACAAAAGTTCGAAGTTCTAATTGAAGGTATGGAATCAGAAGGAGTTTACTATGGCCGTTCATTTGGGGAAGCTCCTGAGGTAGATGGTTTGGTTTATGTTAATAGCCAATCACCACTTAAAATAGGAGATTTTGTAGTGGTAAAAATTATCAGAGTATTTGATTATGATCTATTGGGGGAAGTTCTGTGAATTTAGCTAATAAGATTACTATTGTACGTGTTTTACTTATTCCTATATTTGTTGCATTACTTAAGATACCGTTTCCAAATCACATCTATCTGGCTGCTCTGCTATTTGCACTGGCAGCCTCCACGGACAGTCTGGATGGTTATATTGCTAGAAAAAGAAATGAAATAACCAATTTCGGCAAATTCATGGATCCTCTGGCTGACAAGCTATTGGTTGCCTCCGCCTTAATTGTCTTAGTAGAGATGGGTAAGGCTTCTTCTATAGCGGTCATTATTATAATTAGTCGTGAATTTGTTATTACGGGTTTTAGAATTCTTGCGGTAACAGAGGGAAAGGTAATTGCAGCTAGTTGGTGGGGAAAATTAAAAACTGTTACACAAATTATAGCTATAATGGCTTTATTATTAGATAATTTCCCTTTTATTTATATAGGAATTCCCTTTGATCAGATAGCATTGTATGTTTCTGTCCTCATAACCATTATTTCAGGGGTGGATTATATTTACAAAAACAGGGAAGTGTTCAATTTGGAAAATGGAAAACTGAAGTGAACAGAGAAGAAAGGTGGCGTTTATGAACGCAGAAATTATAGGAATAGGTACCGAATTACTCCTAGGTCAAATTGCTAACACTGATGCGCAATTTTTATCACAGCAATTGTCCGCACTTGGTATTGACATATACTGGCATACAGTAGTAGGGGATAATCACAATCGAATTATTGAAGCTTTGAAAACTGCATCAGGTCGATCTAATATAATTATTACTACTGGTGGCTTAGGGCCAACCATGGATGATTTAAGCAAGGAAACCCTGGCAGAGTTTTTAGGAATTAAGCTTAAGATCCATGAGCCTAGCCTAAAGCGAATTCAGGATTATTTTAGTTCTATAGGCAGAGAGATGACGGAAAGTAATGAAAAACAGGCTTTGTTTCCTGAGGAAGCAATTATTTTGAAAAATGATAATGGTACCGCCCCAGGAGCAATTATAGAGAAAAACAGTAAAATATATATTGTGCTTCCAGGCCCACCTTCCGAATTACAGCCTATGTTTATCAATGAAGTGAAACCATACCTGGCAGGAAAAACCGGAGATGAAATATACTCCCGAGTGTTACGCATATTTGGCGTGGGAGAATCTTCTGTGGAAGATAAAATAAAGGATTTGCTGCAAAAGCAGGGTAACCCTACCATAGCACCTCTTGCTGGTGGTGGCCAGGTAACTTTACGTATTACTGCAAAAGCGGCTTCCCAAATAGAAGCTGATCAATTAATTATACCTATACAGAAAGAAATTGAAAGTAGATTAGGGAATTCTGTTTATGGCTATGATGGGGATTCAATGGAGACAGTTGTACTTAATTTACTTAAGCAAAAAGGTCTTAGCATAGCCATAGCTGAATCATGTACGGGGGGACTTGCCACTAACATGATTACAAATATACCAGGCTCTTCCGAGGTGCTGCTAGAAAGCTGTGTAACTTACAGTAATGAGTCTAAAATTAAACGCTTAGGTGTTTCGGAAGATACTTTAATAAACTATGGTGCTGTTAGCTCCCAAACTGCATATGAGATGGCAGAAGGTATTAGAAAAACATCAGGTGCAGATATTGGAGTAGCTATTACAGGAATAGCTGGACCAGGCGGGGGAACAGACCAAAAACCAGTTGGTTTGGTTTATTTGTCTATTTCAAATTCTAAAGGTACAGAAACCAAACAACTTCGTCTGGGAGGTAATAGAATACGTATAAAGGCTGCTGCCGCTTTGCATCTCTTAAACTGGTTACGTTTGTCACTTTAGTAGCAGCAAAGTAACTAAAATAAAATATTTCGATAATTTTGAAATTTTGGTTGACTATTTGAGACAAGCTGGGTTATAATGGGGATAAGAACAAATGTTCCCTTCAGATTATTAATAGGGGGTAAGAAAATGGATAAGAAAAAAGCGTTGGATATGGCTCTTGTACAAATTGAGAAGCAGTTTGGTAAAGGTTCTGTTATGAAACTGGGTGAGTCAACACACTTGAATGTTAACTTTATTCCTACCGGCTCTCTTGAATTGGACCTTGCATTAGGGGTAGGAGGTATCCCCAGAGGTAGAGTTACTGAAATCTTCGGTCCTGAATCCTCAGGTAAAACCACTGTGGCATTGCATGTAATTGCCGAAGCTCAGAAAGCAGGTGGAACAGCAGCATTTATTGATGTCGAACACGCATTGGATCCCATTTATGCAACAAAGCTTGGCGTAGATATCGATAACCTGTTAGTTTCTCAACCCGACACAGGTGAACAGGCATTGGAAATTGCCGAAGCTCTGGTTCGAAGTGGTGCTATCGATATAATAGTTGTCGACTCAGTAGCAGCTCTTGTACCTAGGGCCGAAATAGAAGGTGAAATGGGTGACACCCATGTGGGTTTGCAAGCCAGGCTCATGTCCCAGGCCATGCGTAAGCTGTCAGGTATTATCAACAAGTCTGACACAGCGGCGGTTTTCATCAATCAATTACGTGAAAAGGTAGGTATTATGTTCGGCAATCCAGAAGTTACCCCTGGTGGTCGTGCACTAAAGTTTTATTCTAGTGTACGCTTGGATATCAGAAGAATAGAAACCCTTAAGCAAGGTCAAGATTCTGTAGGAAACCGTACTCGGGTAAAAGTAGTGAAAAATAAAGTAGCTCCACCATTCAAACAAGCCGAATTTGATATCATTTACGGTGAAGGCATCTCTAAGGAAGGTTCTATTCTGGATATGGGAGCAGAATATGAAATAATTAACAAAAGCGGTGCATGGTACTCCTATAAAGATACCCGAATTGGTCAAGGGCGTGAAAATGCTCGTCAATTTCTAAAAGCCAATCCAGAGACCGCAAAAGAAATTGAAGCTCTAGTTCGAGGAAAAATCCTTAATATTTCATCCCCTTCAGCTTCAGATGAAGAATTGGAAGTCGATGATGCCGAGCTTGATGATTAAATATTAAGTGCCCCATTTATGGGGTTCTTTTTTTATATTTGGATAGCTGTTAATAGTAACAAATAATTAGATATATGCAGATATGGTGCAAATTACTTGACACCCCTATCTAGAAGTTGTAAAATAAGTTTAAATCACAAATGTTATAGTAATATAAACATTTGGTGCTTTTCCAAGGTGTAAGTACAAAAATGGAATTACACACTGGTTACCGAGTATATTTACTCGGTTTTATTATTAAAGTTATTGACAGTTGAAGAATTATTTTTAGGAGGTGTACCCAATAACACTAACACTACCATTACCATTACTAATAGTAATTGTCCTGGTAGTAGCCATTGTATGTCTTGGTATCGGATACTATTATCGTAAACGGATTGCAGAAGGAAAGATTTCCACCGCTGAAGAAGCCGCAACGAAGATTGTAGAAGAAGCTGAAAAGCAAGCCGAGGCAATGAAACGTGAAATCCTGCTAGAGGCGAAAGAAGAAACTCATAAACTGCGAAATGAAGTTGAGAAAGAAAGCCGAGAAAGGCGAAACGAAGCCCAGAGAACAGAACGTAGGCTTCACCAAAAGGAAGAAAATCTTGATAAGAAGTTGGATGCTCTTGAAAGCCGTGAAGACAACCTGAATCGAAAGCAAAAGGAAATTCTAAGGCTACAAGAAAAAGCTGAAGCAATGGAAAAGCAACAGCTTGATGAACTGGAGCGTATTTCCTGCCTTACACAAGAACAGGCTAAGGAACAACTACTTGAGATTGTAGAAAGGGAGATATCCCACGAAACGGCTGTAAAGTATCGTGAGATTGAATCCAAGGCCAAAGAAGAGGCGGATAAAAACGCTCGTAATGTTATCGCTCTAGCCATTCAGAAATCAGCAGCAGATCATGTTGCTGAATCCACCGTTTCGGTAGTATCTCTACCAAACGATGAAATGAAGGGTAGAATTATTGGAAGAGAAGGTCGAAACATTCGTACATTGGAAACCGCTACTGGCATTGATCTTATTATAGATGATACACCGGAGGCAGTTATTCTTTCCGGTTTTGATCCTATACGACGAGAAGTAGCTCGAATAGCTCTTGAAAAATTAATAGTAGACGGTAGAATTCATCCAGCTCGTATCGAAGAGATGGTTGATAAAGCCAAAAAAGAAGTGGAGACTCAAATACGGGAAGAAGGCGAAAAGGCAGTTTTTGATATCGGATTGCATAATGTTCATCCCGAGTTGGTCAAACTGCTGGGCAGGTTAAAATACCGTACCAGTTACGGCCAAAATGTGTTGAAGCATTCCATCGAGGTTGCTCATTTGGCAGGTATTATGGCTGCTGAGCTTGGAGCTGACATTAAGTTAGCCAAACGAGCTGGTATGTTACATGATATAGGTAAAGCTGTAGACCATGAAGTTGAAGGATCTCATACTCAAATTGGTGGAGATTTAGCTAAGAAATACCGAGAGTCTGCTAATGTAATCAATTCCATAATGGCTCACCACGGTGATGTTGAGCCAACTACCGTAGAGGCTATTTTAGTTCAGGCAGCAGATGCTGTTTCAGCAGCAAGACCAGGTGCCAGACGAGAAACTTTAGAAGCTTATATAAAGAGACTGGAGACATTGGAAGAAATCGCAAATTCCTTCGCAGGAGTAGAAAAGTCATTTGCAATACAAGCAGGAAGAGAGATAAGAATTATAGTTAAGCCTGACAAGGTAAATGATGATCAGGCTATTATGATGGCTAGAGATATTGTCAAGCAAGTAGAAAAAGAGCTAGAATATCCAGGACAAATAAAAATTAACGTTATCCGTGAGACGCGGGCTGTAGATTATGCAAAGTAAGAAAATTCAAAAAGATGTGGGAAACCACATCTTTTTTATTACCAAAAAGAGGATTTCTAAAAGTTATGTAGAATACTTTCTAATAACATTAATCATGTCCATTCTAAAACGTACCAACTAAAAATCTTACTCTATTAGCCAACAAAACATATAGCAGGAGGGTCAACATATGGAAGCATTGAAGGTATCATCAAAGTCCAATCCAAATTCAGTAGCAGGCGCTCTGGCGGGAGTAATACGGGAACAAGGTAGAGCAGAAATGCAATCAATAGGAGCCGGTGCTTTGAATCAGGCTGTCAAGGCGGTAGCCATCGCTCGTGGTTTTGTAGCACCAAGTGGCATAGATCTCATATGCATTCCCGCTTTTACCGATACAGAAATAAACGGTGAAGAAAGAACAGCTATCAAGCTAATCGTTGAACCTAGATAAACAAAATTCAATAGGATACTACAGTTAAACTGCTCCAATAGCTCACAGACATTTGCTGTGAAGATAGATAATATTGGGGCAGTTACTATGATATTCCATACGTTTTACCTTAGATCCTTTTTGAATTATTCTACCACATTTAAGGCAATTATAATTGGGCTTATATAGGATATCTTCTTCGATCTTTACGGATAAATTTCCATACTTATTCCAGCTCTTCCACCCTGTTTTACATAACTTCATTCGCTTCTTGTAATCCGCATATACCCACCGTAATATCCGATGAAAATGCAAGGGATATTTGGTATATTTTACATACTGAGTAGGGAGACCCAAACTAAGAGCATAATCTTGAAAGGAATTCTCAATTAGTGACTGGAGAGGCTCAACAATTTTTGTGGACAAGTACGAAATATCTGCACTTTCAAAGCTCCTCCTTACCTGGTCAAACATATATCCTTGGCAAATTTCTATTTTTTCTTCTGGCTTCCACTCCAATTTTTCCAACAGCGAGAACACAATTTGATTGGATTTTTTTAGATATAATTTATTGCGAAACTTATTACTTTTATAATAGGATACGGGAATAAAATCATAAACATATTCGCCAGTTTCAACGCGAACAGCTCCTATACAAGTTCCTCCAATTAAGCTTCCACTTCCAGCATCATCTATTTGTACCACAGATTCACACTCCAATCGGGAGATATGGAAATAGTATTTGTAACGAACAGGTAAACTATAATATAATAGACTCACAAAGTCAGAAATTATCTAAAATAAACATATTTAAGGAGTTAAAATGAATTTTTTATTATCAAATGATGACGGAATTTATGCAGAAGGACTTTATCAACTTGCCGCAAGCTTATCTAAATTGGGAAAGGTTACAATAGTAGCACCTGATTCGGAAAGAAGTGCAACTGGTCATGCAATAACCATACTTAATCCTTTACGAGTAAAAGAAGTTAAGCTTCCTGGGCTGGATGTAAAGGCTTATGCTGTTGATGGTACCCCTGCGGATTGTGTTAAAATTGCTATAGACTTACTACTGGAAGAAAAACCTGATTTTGTTTTTACAGGAATTAATCGTGGAGCAAATTTAGGCACTGATGTTTTATATTCAGGTACAGTATCTGCTGCCATTGAAGGATGTATAATGGGCGTGCCATCAGCTGCTTTCTCTCTGGTATTTGGAGAAGAAATGGATTACGCTTTTGCAGGGCAGGTAGCAGGAGAGGTAGTCAAGATAATTACAAGCAAAGGTCTAACACCTAACACCTTAGTTAATGTTAATATACCCAATATTAATTCTGAAAAGACTAATGGAATGAAAGTAACACGATTAGGCAAAAGAAAGTATACTAAAAATTATGAAAAAAGAGAAGATCCCAGGGGTATAACATACTATTGGCTAGCTGGGGAAATCATTGATGAAGATATGGATGTGGATATAGATATGGAAGCCACCAATAATAATTTTGTTTCCATAACACCACTTCAATATGATTTGACCGATAACACTATGCTAGATACCTTTAAGCTGTGGGGATTGGAAGGAAATCCACTATAAAAATGAAATTTCTTAACCGAACTCTTGCAAAACCTTTCTAATATGATAAAATGAATGTAAAATGTAGTTAAAGGTCCAGTAAAGGGGAGTATCAAATGGACAAGCAAGGTTTAATCCACCGCATTGATTCCAGCTATAAGCGCATGAGTAAAGGACAGAAGCTAATAGCAGAATACATAATGAAAAATTACGATAAAGCTGCTTTTATGACTGCTTCTCGACTTGGTAATATAGTTGGGGTTAGTGAATCTACGGTTGTACGTTTTGCTAATGCACTCAATTACGATGGGTATCCCAAACTACAAAAAGCTTTGCAGGAACTTATAAGGAACAAACTAACTACGGTACAGCGAATTGAATTGTCAGC
>JAAZEK010000336.1 GCA_012512335.1 Clostridiales bacterium
CCGTGATCCTTCTCCCCCTGCCATTATTATACCTTTCACTGGAATCATCCTTTCATTTCCATAGTATAATAATAGTATGTACATTTAAACCTTGGATATTCTACCAATTAGCCAAGTTTTTCTTTATTAGCACATTTCTGACAATAGCCTATAAATTGGACTCGATGGTCTTCCACATGAAATGAATATTTCTCTTGAATCGTATTTTCCAGGGAATCCAGTAGATCCTCTTCTACCTCTACTACCTTCCCACACCGATTGCATATGAGATGATGGTGATGATGGTCTTCCTCTGGGTGATTTAGCTCATAACGATTACGACCATCGTCGAAATTGTGTCGTTGGAGCACATTTAACTCCTCAAGAAGAAGCATGGTACGGTATACAGTAGCCAAACCAATATCAGGGCAGAGCTTTTTAACCTCCAGGTAAACTTCCTCTGCGCTCATGTGTTTTCCTTCATTATGAAGAATTACATCTACGGTGGCGCGACGCTGTGGTGTTAGCTTATAACCTTTTGCCCTTAGCATATCCTTTATTCGATTCAATTCATTTACCATACGAATCAATTCCTTGCAGTTTTATTCACTCTTTACTTGATCTTTTCAAGCTCAGTTAGCAATTCTTCGTTGAGAACTTTTATATGGGTACCCTTCATACCTAAAGAACGAGATTCTATAACGCCTGCACTTTCAAGTTTTCGCAAGGCATTTACTATAACGGAACGGGTAATACCTGCCCTGTCTGCAATTTTACTTGCAACCAATAAACCTTCCATACCAGCGAGCTCTTTAAAGATATGCTCAACAGCTTCCATCTCGGAATAAGACAGGGTGCCTATGGCCAGTTGAACAACAGCTTTCTTTCGAGCATCATCTTCCATTTGTTCGATTTTAGAGTGGGTAATTTCCAAACCAACTACAGTTGCACTATATTCTGCAAGGATTATGTCTTCTGTAGTCATTTTCTTTTCGAAAAGCTCTAAAATCAAAGTACCTAGACGGCTGTTTCCAGAATGTATAGGAACCATAGCGATTTCAACATCCTTGTTTTCACCTTTAAATATGCTTAATTGAGTTTCATCATACTTTAGTAATTCTTGATTGTTATCATCTGACAAATAGTAGTCGTTAGTTTCAGTTTCAGTAAAGCACTGGGTAGTTTTTTCTTTTGGTACGCTCATGCCAAGTATACGTCCCTTGCGACTACTTATAAATACATTACAATCCAAAATTTGACTTAAGACTTCGGTTACGTCAGAAAACACAACCACATTAGAACCTGTTAGGATTTTATTCAGCTTTCTAGTATTCTCCAGTAAAACGTTGGACACTGGCTGGTCACTCCCATAAATTGCTCTTCTATATAATATACTTGTGTAAGTCTGTATCTCTTATAATATCATGTAAATTGCGCTTTACAAAATCCCCGTCGATGGTTACAGTCTGGTCTTTATAATCTTCCGCATGGTAAGACAATTCCTCAATGAGTTTTTCCATAACTGTATGGAGCCTTCGGGCACCAATATTCTCTTTGCTCTGATTCATAATATAGGAGATACTTGAAATTTCATCAATAGCATCATTAGTAAATACCAAATGAACATCCTCAGTCTCCATCAAAGCTTTTTGTTGCTTGATAATTGCATTTTCTGGCTGGGTTAGAATCTGCTTGAAGTCTTCTTCTGTCAGACTTTTAAGCTCTACCCTGATTGGGAAACGTCCCTGCAATTCAGGTATAAGGTCTGAAACCTTGGATACATGGAAAGCACCTGCAGCTATAAATAAAACATAATCAGTCTTTATGGGACCATACTTAGTCATTACTACAGTTCCTTCAACTATAGGAAGAATATCTCGTTGAACACCTTCTCGAGATACATCGGGACCACTTCCCATTTCCTTACCTGCTACCTTATCTATTTCATCGATGAAGACGATTCCATTTTGTTCAGCTAGTTGCACTGCCTCGTCTATGACTTCATCCATATCAATCATTTTTTGTGCTTCTTCCTGCTCAAAAATTCTACGAGCTTCCTTAATGCTGGTTTTTTTGTTTCGGGATTGCTTGGGAAACATGCTACCAAATACATCTTGTATTTGAACCATCATATCTTCATTACCCAACCCAGCTATTACACCAACTCCTGGGTGATGACTTTCATCTACTTCAATCTCAATGAGTGATTCTTCTAATTTTCCATCTCTTAAACGTTGACGAAACTTTTCCCTAGTGCCCGTCGATGGAACCATAGCATCATCCTTAGGTTCTTGGGAGCTAAACTCTGCATCTATTGGATCGTTATCAGTTTCTTGAAATAAGCCAAAAGGAGTAGATGTTTTCTTTTTTTTAGGAGGTAAGAGGGCATCTAGTAAGCGCTCTTCTGCAGCGAATGCTGCCTTTTCTTTTACCATTTCCATTTTTTCATTTTTCACCATGCGAATAGCGGCCTCTACTAAGTCGCGTATAATAGACTCTACATCTCGTCCTACATAGCCTACTTCGGTAAATTTAGTTGCCTCAACTTTAACAAAAGGTGCATGGACCAACTTTGCTAGGCGACGTGCAATCTCTGTCTTTCCTACACCTGTGGGCCCTATCATAATTATATTCTTAGGAGTAATTTCTTCTCTAATACTCTCATCTACTTGGCCTCTACGGTAACGATTCCGTAGTGCAATAGCTACAGAACGCTTGGCATCTGCTTGTCCTATAATATATCGATCCAATTGATGAACTATTTCCTTCGGGGTCAGATTCATAGTATATACATCCCCTCTTATATTTCTTCTACATGAATATTGTCGTTGGTATACACGCATATGGTGGAAGCGATTCTTAATGCCTCTTTGGCGATCTCTGCTGGAGACATTTCGGTATGTTCCTTCATTGCCTTTGCAGCGGCTAATGCATACATTCCGCCAGAGCCAATGGCAGTTACATCATCATCTGGTTCAATGACCTCGCCAGTGCCTGAAATCATAAGTAAACTATCTTTATCCATGGCAATTAACATAGCTTCCAGCTTTTGAAGCATTTTGTCAGAACGCCATTCTTTTGCTAATTCTACAGCAGCTCGGGGTAAGTTTCCAGCATATTCCTCGAGTTTACCTTCGAATTTTTCACTAAGTGTAAAAGCATCAGCAACAGAACCAGCAAAACCTACTAAAACACGGTCGTTGTACAAGCGGCGCACCTTACGTGCTCCGTGTTTCATGATGGTAGCTTCCCCTAGGGTAACTTGTCCATCTCCAGCTATAGCCCCCTTGCCATTTCTTCTCACCGCAACGATGGTTGTGGCTTTAAGCATGCGGTCATTTCTCCTTTACAGTAAAATCATAGATATCGTACCACAATAAACCAAATTATTCAACAAGACAAAGATTCCTCGTTAAACTCGGAATGACAATGGTTCCTGTCATTCCGAGCTCAGCAAAGAATCTATCGTATCCAGCGACCTATTGGCTAGTACCATATTTCTCTCTTTCTTATTTCGGATACGTTTTTCCAAAGGAGCTATAATCCCAAAATTAGCATTCATAGGTTGAAAGTCCTTTGAGGGAGTTTGAGACACATAATGTGCTAGTGCTCCTATAATCGTTTGATTCGTAAAATCTACTGATTCCTTTCCTTTTAACATACGGGCTAAATTATAAGCTGCCAGCAGTCCGCTGGAGGCAGATTCCACATACCCTTCAACGCCGGTTATCTGTCCGGCAAACAAAATGTTTGGGTTAGTTTTTAATCTATAGTATTGGTCCAACAACTTAGGCGAATGTATATAGGTGTTTCTATGCATGACTCCATAGCGTATAAACTCTGCTGATTCCAGCCCAGGTATCATAGAAAATACCCGCTTTTGCTCCCCAAATTTAAGATGAGTCTGAAAACCCACCAGATTAAACAAGTTACCACTTGCATCATCTTGCCTGAGCTGCACTACGGCATATGCTTCCTTTTCTGTTTTGGGATCAATCAAACCAACAGGCTTTAGTGGTCCGAAGCGCATGGTATCTTCTCCACGTCTAGCCATCACCTCAATGGGTATGCAACCCTCAAATACCTTGCTATCTTCAAAATCATGAACAGGAGCTTCCTCTGCACAAATTAACTCATTATAGAAAGCTAGATATTCTTCCTTAGTCATAGGGCAATTAATATAATCGTCATCACCTTTACCGTATCTAGAGGCTCGATAAACCTTATCTAAATCAAGTGATTCGTATGTAAGAATAGGGGCAGCTGCATCATAAAAGTATAAATAATCCTGTTCAATAAGCTTGGCTATGCTGTCAGAAATAGCAGATGAGGATAAAGGCCCAGTAGCTATAATAATTGGTTCCTGGCTATTTCCATCTATCTCAGTAACTTCCTCTCGAACGAGTTGGATATTTGGGTGTTCCTGAATCTTTTTTGTGATATAAGCAGAAAAGCCATCTCGATCAACTGCCAAAGCTCCGCCTGCAGGTACTTTATGCCTATCAGCGGATTCAATAATTAAAGAGTTCAGCTTACGCATCTCTCCCTTAAGAAGACCCGATGCATTATCCAGGCGATCTGCCTTCAATGAATTAGAGCACACCAGCTCAGACAGCATTTCTGTGTCATGAGCTGGTGTCATTTTATTAGGTCGCATTTCATATAACCTTACTTGTATTCTTTGGCTGGCAAGCTGCCAGGCTGCTTCAGAGCCTGCCAGACCAGCGCCGATTATTTTCACTTTCATGTTTGTCATCCTTTATGATTGTGAGCTTTGATACTCAATCTGTATCCTCTTCTACTTCTTTAGAGTATCCACATTCCTTATTTGTGCATTTTACTGTTGTGCCTGCAGCCCTTGATGATTTCTGTATCATAAGGCTGTCACAATCTGGACATTTTTCCTTAACTGGCAGATCCCAGGATACAAAGTCGCATTCTGGATATTTCTCACAACCATAGAATTTGCGGCCCCGCTTGGATTTTCGCATAACTATAGAAGAATTGCATTTCGGACAAGGTACATCAACTTCCTCAACAATTGGCTTGGTATTTCTACAATCAGGGAAATTAGGACATGCAAGAAACTTGCCAAAACGGCCTAGTTTGATTACCATATTGCTACCACATTTATCACAAATGACATCAGATACTTCGTCTTCCACTTCTATCTTCTCAATTGATTTGTCTGCATGATCAAGATACTTTGAAAAAGGACCATAAAAATCTTCTATGATCTTTTTCCATTCTATTTTACCTTCTTCAACTGAATCTAGTTTCTCTTCCATTTCGGCTGTAAACTGGTAATCCATAATACTGGGGAAGTACTCCATCATTAGATCGTTTACAATCTGTCCCAGCTCCGTTGGGAATAAGATTCTCCCCTCTTTCTCTATATAGCCACGAGATAATATAGTGGAAATAGTTGGAGAATATGTACTTGGTCTACCAATTCCCATCTCTTCCATGGCACGAACTAATGAAGCCTCGGTGTATCTAGGTGGAGGCTGAGTAAAGTGTTGTTTCGGTTTCCATTCCTTCAGCTTAAGTTTTTCTCCTTCCTCCAATTTGGGAAGGTCAACGTCCTTTTCATCGCCTCCATCATCATTGTCTTCCATATAGACAATAGTGTAACCAGGGAACACCTTACGTGAACCTGTAGCTCTAAAGCTATAATCCCCTCCTGAAATATGAATTGTTAGAACTTCATATAAAGCTGGTGTCATTTGACTAGCTAAGAAACGATCATAAATTAGGCGGTAAAGACGTAGCTGGTCTCTCTTTAATAAATCCTTTAATCGATCTGGTGTCCATTCCGGATAAGTCGGTCTGATAGCTTCATGAGCATCTTGTGCACTTTTTTTACTCTTATAAACATTTGGCTTAGAAGGCACATATTCTTTTCCATATCTGCTCTCAATATTTGATAGTGCTATTTTCTGAGCTTCATCAGAAACCCTTGTGGAGTCAGTTCTAATATAAGTTACTAGAGCTAACGAACCTTCACCCTTTATGTCTACACCTTCATATAACTGCTGTGCTAACATCATTGTCTTTTTAGTGCTAAAGTTTAGCTTGCTGGATGCCTCCTGCTGGAGGGTACTGGTAGTAAAAGGAGCAGGAGCATTCCTCTTCCTCTGCCCTTTTTGAATTTTATCTACCTGAAAGGATGATTTCTCCAAGTCCGATAGAATTTTATCCATCTCTTCTTGGCTTTTGGGCTCAATCTTCTTATTCTTTCGCCCATATAAAGAAGCTTCAAACAAAGATTTCGCTCCCGGTTTGGCTATTTTCTGAGAATGAAAATCACCTTTTAGGGTCCAGTATTCTTCATGTTTGAAGTCTAGAATTTCTTTTTCTCTATCACAGATAACTCGTGTTGCAACAGACTGAACACGTCCAGCACTAAGTCCTTTGCGAATTTTTCTCCAGAGCAAGGGGCTAATTTTATATCCAACAACTCGATCTAAAACTCTTCGTGCCTGCTGGGAATCAACTAGTTTCCGATTTATGGGCCGTGGGCTCTTAATGGCATTTTTTACAGCCTGCTTGGTAATTTCATTAAATTCAATTCGGCAAGGTATATCCTCATCGATTTTTAGGATATGCCCTAAATGCCATGAAATTGCCTCTCCTTCTCTGTCAGGGTCAGTTGCTAGGTATATTTGATCAGCGCTCTTAGCTGCCTTTCTCAGTTTTGCAAGCAATTCGCCTTTCCCTCGAATGGTAATATATTTTGGTTCAAAATTGTTTTCCGTATCCACACCCAGTTGACTTTTGGGTAAATCTCTTACATGCCCCATAGATGCCTCAACAGTATAACCCCTACCTAAAAATTTCTTAATGGTCTTTGCTTTGGCAGGGGATTCTACGATGACTAGTTTTTTCGCCATTAACGATCCTCCAATTAAGCGTTCCATAGATTAATAAATATTTTGCCGGGTAATTGCTTAATTATGCCCTTAATTTCCATTAAGGTAAGCACACCATTTAGCTGCCCCGGCTCTATTTGTGTAATTTGAATGAGGTCTTCCAAGCCTTTCTCCCCATCATGCAAAGCATTATACACCAGGGTTTCAAATAAATCAAGGGCGGGACCTTGACGGCTAATCTGATATGAATTATCTTGTGAGCCAGTTTTGCCAGGGGTATTTGGGTATCTATGTAAGGATATTGCCATATTAAGATCTTCTAATATATCCTCTACAGATGTTACCATTTTCGCTCCTTCTTTAAGAAGTTTATTGGTCCCTTTACTGAAAGGACTGTTTACATTTCCAGGCAAGGCATATACCTCTCGGCCTTGATCCAGAGCACAATCTACAGTAATAATTGCTCCACTTTTCAAGCCTGCCTCTATTACTAGAGTACCATAGGAAAGGCCACTAATGATGCGATTTCTAGCAGGAAAATTGCCAGGTGCAGGATTTGTACCTGGTGGATACTCGCTGATAACAGTACCTTTTTCTAATATTGATTTATAAAGGCCTGCATTTTCTGGGGGATAAATGTAGTCTACACCACAACCAAACACTGCTATAGTGTAACCATTTTCTGCTTCCAATGCACCTCTGTGAGCCATGGAATCTATTCCTCTAGCCATCCCACTAACCACTGCTGCACCTGCTTGAGCAAGTTCAAATGCAACTTTTTTAGCAGACATCTTACCATATTCGGAAGAACGCCTTGATCCAACAACAGCAATAGTAGGTAAATCAGTTCTCAGATTTTGACCCATACAATATAGCACAGGAGGTGGGTCATAGATAGTTTTCAGTATATCAGGGTAATCTGGAGTCAGTAAGGTAAGCACCTTAAGGCCGGGTGTGTTTAGTACAGTCTCCGCCTCTTTTAAAGCTTGTTCGTTTTGTGAAGCTATAAGATTCTCAGAAAGCTTGTCCCCCAATATTCGTTTTGCAGGCTCAAGTTCAGATTCAGTAGCCTGGAACAAAAGTCGGGGGCTTTCATAATATTCTATTAATTTAATGAATCGCCTTGCACCGATTCCTGTTATTCTGTTAAGCCAAATCCAATACTTTTTATCCAACTGCACCATTTATCCCTCGTTTTATTAATGTATTCTCATAGATGTAGTTTTTTCTTATCTATTGCGCTTTCGTTGATATTTCTTCACTCATCATATTTATAAAAAGTTCAACTAGATTAGGATCAAACTGAGTCCCACTACAGCGTTTAATTTCTTTTAATGCTTCAGCAAAAGAAACTGCCGCTTTATATGCACTGCCCTCAGTCAAAACAACATAGGTTTCTGCTATGGAAAGTATTCTTGAATTAAGTGGAATCTGTTCACCAGACAGCCCCTGTGGATAACCTTTACCATCCCATCGTTCATGAAGACTTAAGATAGCATTGGCTACAACAGCAATTTGCGGAAAATAAATAGCTATTCGATATCCTATTTCTGAATGCTTTCTAACAGTATGCCATTCTCCCAGATTAAGCTCGCTAGGTTTTAACAAAATGGATTTAGGAATTGCTATCTTCCCTATATCATAAACCATAGTCAATAGCTCAAGTTGGATTTTATCATATTCGTCAAGACCAAGGACTTGAGCCATATTAAAACATATTTCCTTTAATTGCATTCTGTTTTCCAGAGTTTTGCCTGAATGGCTTTCCAATGTGTTTTTTATAAAGTTTATCATCTCACTACGAACCTGGTAATTTTCTCTAAGCTTGGCAGTATACATTCGCTCGTCTGCAAGTTTTAAAATGGAATTTATGCTAGTTAATTTATTATCTCTAGTAGCAGTTCCTAAAGAAAGACTGAGGGGTATGGGTGATACATCCGCTTCTTGACACGCTAGTCGTATACGATCTACTACTATCTGGGCTCCATTTTTATCCACCTTGGGCAGGAGAATGATAAACTCATCACCACCAGTTCTAGCAATTATGTCTTCATGACGACACGCTCTGCGTAGAACCTGTGCTATCTTTTTTAATAGTTCATCTCCTTTATGATGACCAAAAACATCATTTGTCAATTTTAGACCATTGACATCAGCCATGATAACAGATAATGGCAACATCCTGGCACTAGAAAAACGTTCTAATTCCACATTGAAAAAAGCACGATTATACAACCCGGTCAAGGCATCATGAAAAGAATTGTATTGTAAAGCTGTTTCCTTTTGCTTTTGATAGCTTACATCATAAAATAGCAGAACATAGCCAGAAATATCACTTTCCATATTAGTAAAATAGGATATACTACCAGTTACATAGCACTGAACCTGATTAGCAGGATTAGGGATGATAAGATAATCTGGTAGATCAATTGGCTGAAATCCTTCTATAAGGGTAGGGATATATTGGCTATATCCATCTTCTAGATAGACGGTAAAGACATCCTCTAAGTTTTTTCCTTTAGCATTTTCATTCATCCAGCCTGTCAGGCTCTCTGCAACCTTGTTTAAAAAAAGAACCTGCCCCTTGTTGTTAGTTATTATAACTCCATCACTTAATGCACATAAAGCAAGATGAGAAATTTGCTTCAAATCTAGATTCTTCATCAATTTAATCCTTTCTTTATGGCCAAGCCAGTATTTCGATACTGAAACATATGCAGGGACAAACAGTAATATTCGTTGTTCGAAATAATTGAGCTCGTTCACGGAACAAACGCGTAGACGAGCTCAATGAATGTCTAATATAATTATAGTTCTAGAAAACTTAGGAAAATCCTTCCTATTCTAAAATTGAATATTTATACGATTTCTATGGATAAATTACCATTTGACCACAGGATTTCTGGCTGCTGAAACCTCATCTAGAAGTTTAATAGGGGTATTGTGAGGAGCTGTTTGAATTATTTCTGGATCCTCCACTGCTTCTTTAGCAATTTGAATCATGGCAGATATATACTCTTCCATTGACTCCAAACTTTCGGTTTCCGTGGGCTCAATCATCATCGCTTCATGAACAATCAGCGGGAAATATGTGGTTGGTGGGTGGACTCCAAAGTCTAAGAGCCTTTTAGCAATCTGTTTAGTATTTATATCAGCGGGATTGTCTTTCAAATGGCTGATGACAAATTCATGCATACAGGTTTGATCATAAGGAAGCTCATAATATTCCTTTAATCTATCCATCATGTAATTTGCATTTAGAACAGCCATTTCACTTACCCTTTTCAACCCTTCAGCACCCATAGTTAAAATATAGGTGTAAGCTCGTACTAGGACACCAAAGTTCCCGTAAAAGCCCTTTACTTTTCCAATTGAAAGCGGCCTGTCATAATCTAGTTCATACTTATCCAGCTTTTTAGTAATCATAGGTACTGGTAGGAAGCCTTCCAAATGCTTGGCTACCCCTACAGGGCCTGCACCTGGTCCACCTCCACCGTGAGGAGTAGAAAAGGTTTTGTGAAGGTTTAAATGTATAACATCAAAGCCCATATCACCTGGTCTGGTAATGCCCATTATGGCATTAGCATTAGCACCATCATAATAGAGCAAGCCACCGGCGTCGTGTACAGCATCTGCTATCTCTATTATGTTCTTCTCGAAAAGTCCCAAGGTACTTGGGTTAGTCAACATCAATCCTGCGACTTCATCGTTAAGGATTTCCTTAAGTGCAGCTACATCCACTCCTCCATCTTTATTGGAGCGAACCTCTACTACATCCATGCCTACTACAGCTGCACTAGCTGGGTTGGTACCATGGGCAGAGTCGGGAACTATTATCTTATTTCGTTTACTATCGCCTCTGCTCTGATGGTATGCCCTTATAATCATCAAGCCAAGTGCTTCTCCTTGCGCACCTGCAGAAGGTTGCATACTGAAGGCCGTCATGCCAGTGATTTCACATAGCATGTCTTCTAAATCATACATAAGTTTTAAAGATCCCTGCGCAGTTTCTACAGGCTGTAGCGGATGAACCTGTGCAAACCCTGGCATACGAGCAGCTTCTTCATTAATTTTAGGATTATATTTCATTGTGCAGGAGCCTAATGGATAAATCCCCAAGTCAACAGCATAGTTTTTCTGAGAAAGATTAGCATAGTGTCTAATAACATCTACTTCAGTGACCTCTGGTAAATCGGCTACTTCTTGGCGAGTAATGGATGAAGGTAAGTCATAGCTTGGTACATCGGATTTAGGTAGATTGTATGCTTTTCTTCCTTCTTTGGAACACTCAAATATCAGTTTGTTATAATCTCTCATTCTATCCCCTCCAATACTTGCTTGAGGTCATCTATTTCTTCTTTGCTTCGCTTTTCTGTTACACAGTATAAAATTCCGTTTTCTAGCATGGGGTAATCCCTTTCTAAAGCATAGCCACCTATGATACCACTTTCTAAAAGAGAGCTCTGGATATTCTCAGGAGAAACAGAGCTTATAACTGGGAATTCCTTAAAAAAGGGCTGATTATATGCCAAACGATATTTTCCTGATCTAGTAACGGTCTCGGCGGCGTAGTGAGCTTTGTCATAACACTGCCTAGCAACTTCCTGCAAACCCTGCTTTCCCATAGTAGTCAGATAAACAGAAGCAGCTAAAGCATTTAGCGCTTGGTTTGAGCAAATGTTAGATGTAGCCTTTTCCCTACGTATATGCTGTTCTCTAGTTTGTAGTGTTGAAACAAAGCCTCTCTTACCATCAACATCCTGGGTTTGCCCTACTATTCTCCCAGGCATTCTTCGCATAAG
Organism: Clostridiales bacterium; assembly: GCA_012512335.1. Classification (GTDB taxonomy): domain Bacteria; phylum Bacillota; class Clostridia; order Caldicoprobacterales; family DTU083; genus UBA5454. The sequence goes on from JAAZEK010000336.1 coordinate 11,654, forward strand.
CGCTTTGGTACATGCCATAAAACCTAAAGTGGGTCCTCCAAAGGACATGTAATTTCCCAAGCTTTGTCCATCACCAATAGCGATATCTGCTCCCCATTCCCCAGGGCTCTTAAACAAGCCAAGTGATATAGGATCTACTGAAAGAATCAACAAGCCTTTGTTCTGATGAATCAGCTTCTCCATTTCCTCTACTTGCTCCAAATCCCCTAAGAAGTTGGGAGTTTGGATTAAGATAGCAGCAGTTTCTTTGCTGATAAGCCCATTCATGGCTTCTAGATCCGTAATTCCATCCTTCATGGGAACAGTAACTAACTCTATACCCTGATGTTCTAGAAAGGTTGACAAAACTTTTCTAGAGTCAGGGTGTACTGACTCAGAGACAATAATTTGATTTCTACGTGTACTTGAAGCAGCTAATAGGGCCGCCTCAGCTGCAGCACTAGCTCCATCATAGAGAGAAGCA
>JAAZEK010000337.1 GCA_012512335.1 Clostridiales bacterium
CAAGTGCAATGATTATAGTAATTAATGTATATAATGCTAATAGCCAGTGATAATCTTGCCAAGTACTAAAGTAATCTATAATTTGGCTAATCATTTTTTTTACAAAAAAAATGATTTTTTTTCATAATGCACCTCACAATAATAACTTCTAATCAGATTATTGCCTAAGTTAATGCCAAGTATACGCAATTAGCTATACATTTTTCATATATACTTAAGCCAAGTACAGATTCTTCGCTACACTCTGAACAACCATAAAAAAGCCCTGTCGGGGTTTCCTGACAGAGCCTATTAGTATCTTTTCTTCTGATATTTTCCTATCTATTCCTGTATTTTCTTACTTATGTTTTCTTATTTTTTATATCTTCCTATATCTTCCTATATCTTCTTACATCTCTTGATTTTCTCATTTACTCATTTTGTTCCAAACAACCTGTCTCCTGCATCTCCAAGACCTGGTACAATATATCCATGACTATCCAACTTTTCATCCACAGCAGCTACAAAAATATCAATATCAGCGTGCTCTTCCTGCACTCTGGCAATTCCCTCAGGAGCAGCAATCAAACAAACCAGCTTTATATTTTTTGAACCCCTTTGTTTTAAGAATTGAATAGCAGCTGCGGCAGAACCACCAGTTGCCAGCATAGGATCTACCACAATCAAATCTCTCTCCTCGATATCAGTAGGAAGCTTGCAATAATATTCTACTGGTTCCAAAGTCTCTGGATCTCGGTATAAGCCAATATGCCCCACCTTTGCAGTAGGAACCAATTTAGTCATACCGTCCACCATTCCTAGACCTGCTCTTAAAATGGGTACAATTCCTAACTTTTTACCTGAAATTGTATGACACATTGATTTGCCCATGGGGGTCTCTACTTCAATCTCTCTTAGTGGCAAATCACGATATACCTCATATGCCATTAATAGGGAAAGCTCTTCCACCAATTCCCGAAATTCTTTAACACCCGTCTCTTTGTCCCGTATCAGGGTCAGCTTGTGCTGTATTAGCGGATGGTCCATAACATGTACATTTGACATTCTTTTCTCCCCTTTGTTTGGAATCTAATTCTAACAGTTTATGTTCTGGGAACAATTAGCTTTACCGTATCCTGGTAAGCTATCAGGGCTTTTTTAGCTATGCCCAAAAATAATCCGGTTTCCAGTAAACCGGGGATATTTAAAAGTTTATTATTAAGTAGCTCTAAATCCTTAGGAGCATTATCAAAGCTGATATCCAAGACAAAGTTGCCATTTTCAGTCACTACAGGGCCATCTTTTCGTAGAGCACTTCTAAGAACTGGTGTACCACCTAACTGCCTTATCTGCTGCTCAGCATAGGAAAGAGCCGCTGGAATTACCTCTACAGGCAATGGAAACTTGGTGCATAAGGAATCTACTAGCTTACTTTCATCTGCAATGAGAATAAACTCATCTGCCATAGAAGCGATAACCTTCTCAACGCTATGGGCTGCTCCGCCGCCTTTTATAGCATTAAGGTATGGATCAATCTCATCGGCACCATCAATTGTCAAATCCAGATGATTGAGTTGCATGCTGTCTATTACAGGTATTCCATGCTTAACACAAAGTAGCTTTGTTCCGTAAGAAGTGGGTGCTCCTTGAATATTTAAACCATCTTTTATTCTAAGCCCTAATTCTTCAATTAGAAAAGTGACAGTGGACCCTGTACCTATTCCTACCTTCATGCCGTCTTTAATCAAGTCTGCAGCTTTAATTCCTACCATTTGCTTCATTTCTTTATTGCTAGAAAGTGATTTCAAATAAAAACCTCCTTGGACGCTAGAGCCATTATTTCATTACTGTCGTCTATTATATAACCTTACTGCAGGTTACGTCCATAGTTTTGTTATGCTACTTTAGCTTATCTATAATCTTCTCCAATGCTTTACTAATTTCTTGCGCTGTTATTTGATATTCCTGTATCGTGAGTCCATAGGGATCAGGTATATCTTTCTCTTTTATCCCAGCGTATTCATTTAGAGTAAATATTTTGTTCCAAATAGAAGGCTCACCTGACAAAACAGCATTCTTATGACCGTCGGTCATAGTCAGTATCAAATCCGATTGTTTTAGCAGCTCAACCTGAATTTGTTTACTTCTATGATCTGTCACCTGAATTCCCTGCTCTTCCATAACCTTTTGGGCTAAAGGATTTGCCTTTTCATTCGGATGTGTGGCAATTCCTGCAGACTCCACTTTAATGTTGTGAATTCCCTTTTCCCTTAGCATGTCTTTTAATAGCGCGGCTGCCATGGGGCTTCTGCATGTGTTTCCAGTGCATACAAATAAAATGTTCATCTGTTTGTCTTACCTCCCCAATTTTCCTCTTGTCTATTATCTAGCACTTGTAAGAAGATGATTCTTCGTTACACTCAAAATGACAAGCATTATAGAATGCCTAAATAGACAAAACTTATCATAAATCGATGATATGAAAGCCTGCAGCCCTAGCCATTCGATTCATCACTGCCAAACCTTCTTCCTTTTCGTCGATTCCTTCTGCCAATATTGCATCTACTTCTAAATGATTAAATTCACGTAAACGCGCGAACAAATTAAAAGCCAATTCTGATGGCTTTTCTCTGTCTCCCAAAGATAATCTAATCCCATGATTACACGACCTCAAGGTCTGATCCGTAGCCAGGATTCCTACCCGCTTGCCTTCATCTTCCAATCTACCAGCCTCCTGATTCATAAACCCAATTAGCTTGAGGTAATCACCCCTGATTAGGGTGACTGGTGCTATCGGTGCATAATGTGAATATTTCATACCAGGTGACAATGGTTTTTGACCATCCTGCAGAGGCTTCATTACATTATTGTGAACGTCAACTTGTCCAATTACCTGACGCAACATTTCAACTGTAATACCTCCAGGGCGTAATATTACAGGTGTAACACCTGCCAAGCTCAATACAGTAGACTCCAAGCCTACATTACATACTCCCCCATCTAATAGCATAGGAATCCTTCCATCCATATCCTCCAGAACATGCTTTGCAGTGGTTGGGCTAGGACGTCCAGAACGATTCGCACTAGGTGCAGCAATGGGTACACCTGATTCGGAAATGAGCTTAAGAGCTGTTGGATGTGATGGCATTCGTACTCCCACTGTATCAAGCCCAGCTGTTACTTCCTCAGCTACTATAGAAGATTTTTTTAGTATGATAGTCAGAGGGCCTGGCCAAAATGTTTCCGCAAGTATTCGTGCCTTTTCTGGTACTGAATCTACTAGCTCATCCCATTGACTTATATGATTAATATGTACTATCAGGGGATTATCTCCTGGTCTGCCCTTTGCCTCAAAAATTTTATTTACAGCTTTAGAATCAAGGGCATTAGCACCTAGTCCATATACTGTTTCTGTTGGAAAAGCTACCACTTCGCCACTGGCGATAAGTCTTGCCGCCTCTTGAACATCATGTAATTGGCTTTTCAGGTCAACTATGGGAATGACCTTGGTCCTCATATGTAAAATTCTCCTCTTCTCTTGCTAGATAGTCTTTGACAGGATAATACCCAATAATATCCCAAACATTAAACCCACACCTGAAATCCTACCCTTATATAAATCACGGGATTCTGGTATTAGCTCGCTACAGGTAATATATAGCATGGCACCTCCAGCAAATCCCAGACAAACTCCTATAAAACCTATAGATATTTCACCTAGTACATTACCTATCAATGCACCTATACCTGTAGGCACTCCTGCCAGCAAGGCAGCTAACACAACTCTTCCAGGTTGTGTGCCTCCCATTCTCATAGGGACTGCCATGGCAATACCTTCAGGGATATCATGGAGGGCAATTATCAAGCTCAGCCCCAAGCCAAAGCTCTGAAAGGATGTAAAGCCTACACCAATGGCTAGACCCTCTGGAAAATTATGAAGAGCTATACCTATTCCTATTAGTATACCCGTTTGTGAAAGGCTCTTGCTGCTAGATCGAACTACTCGCTTATCTATATGCTTTTCCAAAAGCTTACCTGCACGCTTTTCTCCACGCCTGGACAGAATTTCTTGTAGCAAAGCCATAATAATTACACCAATAATGGTTCCTATTAGACCTACCCCAAAACTTCCTAGCTCAAAGGAACGGGGCAGAAGATCGAAGCATACCACCCCAAGCATTAATCCAGCCGATATGCTAAGCAAGGTACTTAACCATTGTTTGCTGGGATTATTTAAGAAATAGGCTATGACTCCACCCAATCCAGTCCCTATTACGCCTGCCAAGCTACCAACTACTGTGCTGATTATTAAATTGTCCAATGTAATCCCCCCAAATAAAATGGCTTATACCATTGTATTCAAGGGAATAACTAGCTATACCCCAGCAGTGAAAAGCCTAGTTTTAAGCTTCTGAAAACTGGGACTGTAGCTTTTTCGCTTGCTCAGTCTGTGCAAGCTCTCTTACCATTTCATTAATATTTCCATCTAAAAAATCCTCTAACTGATGTATTGTTAAGCCTATACGATGATCAGTTACTCTGCCTTGAGGATAATTATAAGTTCGAATACGTTCACTTCTATCCCCAGTACCTACTTGGGTTTTCCGGTTTTGCGCATATTCTGATTCCTTCTCTTGTATAGCCATATCCAATAGCCTAGCTTTTAAGACCTTAAGAGCTTTTTCTTTGTTCTTAAGCTGAGATTTTTCATCCTGACAAGATACCACCAATCCAGTAGGTAAATGAGTTATCCTCACCGCAGAGTCCGTAGTGTTAACACTCTGTCCTCCGTGGCCTGAAGAACGGAACACGTCAATACGTAAATCGTTGGGGTTAATATCAATGTCCACATCCTCCGCTTCTGGTAAAACAGCAACGGTTACAGTGGAAGTATGTATTCTCCCACCTGATTCAGTAGTAGGTATTCGCTGAACTCGGTGAACTCCACTTTCATATTTTAAGCGACTGAAAGCTCCTTTACCTTCTATGGTAAAGATCAACTCTTTGACTCCGCCTAACTCGGTAAAGTTTGAGCTTAAAATATCCAGCCTCCAACCTTGGCGCTCTGTATAACGGCTGTACATCCTATATAAAACTGCACCAAAAAGGGCGGCCTCATCTCCACCTGCTCCGCCTCGGATTTCCATTACCACGTTCTTTTCATCCATTGGATCCTTAGGCAACAGTAATAGTCTAACCTCTTGCAGGAGAGCTTCTTCTCTACTACTAAGTTCATCCAGCTCCAGCTCGATCATTTGCTTGAATTCGTTATCACTGGTTTCCTCAAGCATATCCTGGGCATCATCTTGTTCCTGCTGAATATTTTTCAGCTCTCGGTATTTGCTTACAATTTCCTCCAAAGAGGAATGCTCCTTAACCAAGCGCTGCCATTCCTCCTGCCGAGCAATTACTTCTGGATCGGCTATTACATGGCTTAGCTCCTCATACCTATCCTCTATAAAATTAAGTTTTTCTAACATGTGCAAACTCCCTGTCTTTTATGGATAATCGCTATTCTGTCGATACCGGCAGGATCCTGAATTATCTCCACTGACTGCCAGGTTTTATCTAACTCTAAAAATAACTCTCTTATGCCTTGGCTTTGTCCTTTTCCCATTTCCATAGCAACAAAACCATCATCATTTAAATAATGCCCTGCTTCCTTGGCTATTTGGCGATAATAGTCCAAACCATCAACACCACCATCTAAGGCTACAACAGGCTCATAGTCTCGTACTTCCTTCATCAATAAGTCTATTTCCTTTGTTGGGATATAAGGAGGATTCGATACTATAACATCAAATCTGATTTTACTGCTGGGCAAGGCAAATGGAGCAAACATATCGCCATGAACAAATTCAATGTGATGGGCTACTCCATTATGTTCAGCATTCTCTTTTGCTAAATCTAGGGCATCTTTCTGTATATCCACTGCTGTTACCTTTGCATGAGGCAAATAATGTGCAAGGCTTATTGCAATGGCACCACTTCCAGTACCCAAATCCAAAATATGCAGAAAAGGCTCCCTTTCCTTTACTAATTTCAAAATTGTATCTACTAACCATTCTGTTTCCCATCTGGGAATTAATACTCTGGGGTCAAGCTTAAATGGTAGCCCCATAAACTCCCAAGAACCTAAGATATACTGCAAGGGTTCTCCAACTAAGCGCCTTTGGAGCAATTTATCAAAGGCTTGCTTCTGCTCAGATGTAATCGATTCTGCCTGACTAAGATAAATTTGGTGGCGCTGTACTCCAAGAATATGGGCTAGTAGAAGCTCACATTCAAGCCTGGCTGATTCCACTTTCTGGTTCTCCAGTAACTGCTGGCCCGCTGTTAACACTTTCCTCAGCTTCTGTTCCACTTTCTATGGATTCCTCTCCTTCTTTTTCCACAAGAATATCACCAGCCGCCCCTTTAAATGCACTAATAGCAACTTCCAGTTGAGAATCATCTGGCTCACGGGTGGTAAGCTTTTGCAGCATCATTCCAGGGTACATTATGATTCGAATGAAGGAAGCATCGCTTTTACCTGCAAATTTGGTAATCTCATAGGCCAATCCAGCTACAAATGGTAGCAACAGAAGCCGCCCTAGAACCCTAACAAAAATATTCTGCCATCCCATGAAGGAAAATATGATAATACTAATCACCATAACGATAAGCAGAAAAGCTGTACCGCATCTAGGATGCAGGGTGGTATATTTACGTACATTTTCCACTGTCAGTTCTTCATCATGCTCGTAGCAATGAATGGTTTTGTGCTCAGCTCCATGGTATTCAAATACTCTGCGGATGTCCTTCATCTTAGATACCAGAGTAAGGTAGATTAGAAAAATAGCTAAACGAACAACACCTTCAGCTAAATTAATCAAAATATTATTATTGATAAAAGGACGAATAAGGCTTGACAAGGCTGCTGGCAATAAGATAAATAAACCCACAGAGAAAATAACAGCTAATATTACAGCAGTGTAAATAATAACATCGTCTACATTTTTCCCAAGCTTTTTTGCTAACCATTCTTCTACCTTTGATGGCTTATATTCTTCGTCCTCTTCGCCAAACAGTTCTGCTGAAGTCATAAGAGATTTTACCCCTAGTACCATTGTTTCTCCAAAGGTGATTATCCCTCTCAGAACTGGAAAATTTAAAATAGTATATTTATCTTTTACGGTAGTCAAAGCCTTTTTAGTAACCTCTATGGTCCCATCAGGCCTCCGTACGGCTATAGCCATAGTGTTAGGAGCCTTCATCATAACCCCTTCCATTACCGCTTGACCGCCAATAATAGGTTTTTCCACAAGCATCCTCTCTCCTAAAAAAATACAGACCAAGGGCCCCTGGTCTGTATCTCTGATCTCATATTACTTTCCATTGGCCATTCCATAGCGCTTTCTGAAGCGTTCTACTCGTCCGCCAGTATCAACTAACTTTTGCTTTCCGGTATAAAATGGGTGACACTTGGAGCATATTTCAACTCGTAGCTCGTTCTGTGTGGAGCCGGTTGTGAAGGTTTCGCCGCATGCGCACCTGACCACTGCTTCCCCATATTTCGGATGTATGTTTTCCTTCAATCTTTTCACCTCTTTCGTGATCTCGTGCATTTCGTGCATAATTTTTATTGACATAGTCTTCTCAATCTCCTGAAAAGACGTCGGTTTCATTAACTTTTACAGTATAACATATGGCAAATCAGAAAACAAGAAGCTTTTTTGAATTCTGCTATAAAATGTAAAATTCTAATATTCCTTCCACCCAGGCAAGATTCCTGACTTTTGAAGGGATTTCAGTATTATGGTGAATATGGGACCAAATATAAGCCCGATAACTCCCAAGAATCGGAATCCTAAATACATGGATAACAGGGTTACTAATGGGTGCAAGCCAATGTTTCCTCCTACTATACGAGGTTCCAGGAATTGACGCACGATGGTAACCAATACATATAGGACTAAAAAGCCTACCGCCATATAATAGTTCCCATTAATTAAGTGAATAATAGAACCTGGAATAAGAATTGTTCCAGGACCCAGAACTGGCAGTATGTCTGAGATTGCCGTAATAATAGCAAGGAAAAGAGAATATTTTACTCCTAAAACGGTATAGCCTGCTAAGACTACAAAAAAGGATATGGTTACCAATATTAACAGAGCCTTAAGATAGCCAACCAGGGCAGATAACAGATCATTCTTTATTTCTCTCATCTTGCCATACCAATTATCAGGCATTTGTGCATAGAGAAAACTGGTGATTCGATCCCAGTCTCGGCAGAAAAAGAATGCCCCTACCAAAGTAATTACGGTATATAGTATAGCCTGTGGTAGGGAGGTAAGCACTGCAATCATTGCTCTTGACAAGCTGTTAATCCAGCCTGTAACCGTAGTTCCTACCTTTAGAAAAATATTTTCCACGCTTGATTCGATGGAGTTTACAACCTCTGCAGGCAAGCCTGCGTACCAGTTGCCGCCTAAGTCGATAAGCTCCTGAACCCTAGCTAAAAGATTTTGAAAGTAAAAGCTACTACTAGCTAGATCATACACTTCCATAAATAAGCGGTAAAATGCGAATCCTATTAGCCCACCAGCTAATATTACAAAAACAAATAAAGAAATTGCTGTAGCAATGCCTCGAGTAAAGCGACATTTCTTTTGTATCCAGTTTACTGGTTTTTTTATCACCGAGGCAATAAGCCATGCAATTAGGAAAGGTGCAAAAAACAAGAGCATTTTTGTCACGACAAAATACAGTACTAATAATACTAGCAATATACGAATTATTAATTTCAAGATTCGTTTGTTATTCTCTGTTAACCAGTTCATAGTTTCCCCTAACAATATCACAAATTAATATCTGGTGTTCATCGGATTTACTTTCTACTATAAATCATATATCGATTGTTTGGATCACAATATCCATTAGTAACGGTAGTTGTTAGAATAACCGCCTCGGTCATATCTATCATTTCTGTCGTTTCTATCATACCTATCGCTTCTGTCACTTCGATTATCGTTATATGAACTGTCTTTTTCTATATCCTTAAAATGTTCCTTCATAAGATCGATAAAATCATCATTGGAATTGGTTCGCATGAGGTCGTTAATGATAATTTCCATGACCTGATCTGGTCGACCCTCACTAAGGTTTTTGCGAATAGCCCATACACCTTCAAGTTCCTTTTGATTCATTAGCAAGTCTTCACGTCTGGTACTTGATTTGTGTAAATCCACAGCAGGGAATATTCTCTTTTCAGACATCTTCCTATCCAGATGAATTTCCATATTACCAGTGCCTTTAAATTCCTCATAAATAACATCATCCATACGGCTACCTGTTTCAACAAGTGCTGTAGCGATAATGGTTAAGCTACCACCCTCTTCAATATTTCGAGCACTTCCAAAGAAGCGTTTTGGCTTGTGAAGGGCTGCAGAATCCAATCCACCAGAAAGCACTCTGCCTGTGGAAGGTGCTACCGCATTATAAGCTCTGGCAAGACGAGTAATGCTATCCATTAGTACTACTACATCACGACCATGCTCAACTAGACGCTGAGATCGTTCCAATACCATCTCTGCCACCTTAACATGGTTATCTGGTAATTCGTCAAAAGTAGAGTATACAATATCTCCATGTATGGACCGCTGCATATCAGTTACTTCCTCAGGACGCTCGTCAATGAGAAGAACAATAAGATAAACATCAGGGTAATTGATGGAGATGCTGTTGGCTATATTTTTCATCAAAGTGGTTTTACCTGCCTTTGGCGGGGATACAATCAAACCTCTTTGCCCTTTTCCAATCGGGGATACGAGATCGATAATACGGGTTGCAAGATCATTTCTGTGTTTTTTGTTTTCTAAAGTAATCCGCTGGTTAGGGAAAATTGGGGTTAAATCCTCAAAGGGACGACGTAGAGGAGCTTTTTCAGGGTCTTCACCATTAACAGCAGTTACATATAATAGAGCTCTAAACTTGTCTCCCTCTTTTGTATGTCTGGTTTTGCCGGACACCATATCGCCAGTCTTAAGACTAAATCGACGGATTTGAGATTGAGAAATATATACATCCTTGTTGCCAGCTGTGTAATTTTCAGTGCGAAGGAATCCGTATCCATCAGGCAGAATTTCTAATACACCTTCTGCATTACCCACATCGCTGTTATTGAGCAGATCAGGAATAGCTGGATTTGATGTGTTATAATATTTTCTGGCATAGGCTACTTTTTTGTGTAAATCCTCTGGGCTTCCATCTCTATTATCATGAGTGGGGGTTTCAACAACAGCTTCACTATCTGATTTAGTTTCAATTTCCGGTTTAGCTTCAGCTTCTGGTTTAGATTGGGTTTTAGTTTCAGATTCTAGCTTTGTTTCAACTTCTGATTTATCTTCAGTTTTTAATTCTGTTTCTGTTTCCACTTTTTCTAAGGGAGTTGTACTAGATTCGTCTACCTTTTTCTTAATTGGTAAAGTAACGACCTGGCTTTCTGACTTCCTTGGGCGACCTCTTTTACGTTTAACAGGAGCGGGCTGTTCCTGCTCTTGTGCTGTTGCTGTTACAGGTGTTGGTTCTGGTGCTGATACTTGTTCTTGAACCTTTTCTGTTTCTTTTACAGCTTCTTGATTCTGAGTTGCTGCATCTATCTGGCTTTGAGACATCTCTGTCAGCTTTTCTTGAATCATTTCCATTAGCTGAGCTTTTTTAAATCGGGTGACACTTTTAACACCGATTTCTTTTCCAAACTCTCTAAGTTCAAGAATAGTGTTTTTTCTTAAATCACTTAAATTCAAAACTTTTTTCCTCACTTTCATTATAACTTTTGCACAACATAATTTAGAAGTGCCAATAGAATGGTTTGTTTCCATTGAATAGTTTTGTGGTTTGATTTATTAATACACTTGTTCTGCTCTTTATAATATCCAACTGACGTTTACCTTGCTAAGATAATCATGCCTAGGGTGTGAATTCTCTTACACACATGTTGATTCTATTATTGCCGAAACTAAAGGTTTCATCCATTTATTTCTGAAATATTCGTAACTAAAATTAAAATGAATAGAACAAATGACTTTTTCGCTATTTATATATTATTATATAAACAAATTTTCGTCAACCATAACAATAAACTTTGGTTTATCTGTATAGAAATTATGACTTTTATTTGTAATAGAGGTTCAATTCGTTGGTACCAGCAGACATTCCATCTATGTTTAATTGATATTTTAGATTCAAACTACCCTCTTCAGAACCTAATTCGTGGCGGACTCGGGTTGGATATACTTCCATCTGCATGGAGCCAAAAGGAGTAACACGAGTATCAACATATTTTTTCCCTCGTTGAAAAAGAAACTGAGTGCTTGAAGTTCCATAACGTTCCATAGACACTCCCTCATCTAAAAACGAGAACCGAGTTTTAGTGCCTTCCTTGCCAGAAATTTCGCTTTCGTCGTATTCAATGTGGAATATGCCATTTTGTTCAAGCAAACGGCCTTCTGTAATCAATTCCATGCTACTATTCTCTCCTTCAGCACTTCTACGACTTCCTTTAATGGTAAGCATAATTTTCTTATCCATTGTTCCTCCCCTAAAATAATGGCTATCACTATAATACACCAATTTTTATGATTAAAACTTTAGTGATTTATGTTTATGTACAATCTATAGCAAATTACATTTGTGATGATATCCTTATTGACTCTCAATGTCAATACATTCTGCTGTAATCTTTCTACCTAGGAAATGACTTCCTATCTTCTGAAAGCTCTGTCCAATATCACTGACATAATACAGAATCTCAGCTTCCTTGTCACCATTATTTAACCCATTGATATCCGTCAAAATCTTTTTTACTTGTTCAGCTGTATTAATGGCCGGATTAATTAACTGTACACTAGAACCCATGACAGTAGAAATAGTGTTTTCTAGAAGAGGATAATGAGTACAGCCAAGGACTAGAGTATCTACATCTTGCTTTTTAATATCCTTAAGGTATTCCTCTGCAGTTAAAAAAGCGACTTTTGTATCGCTCCAGCCTTCCTCTACTATAGAGACAAAGAGGGTACAAGCTTTATCGAAAACCTCAATTTGAGGATTTAATTTTTGAATAGCGTTAGGATAAGCCCGGCTTCGTATGGTGCCACTTGTGCCAATTATACCAATTCTCCCATTCTGCGTAGCTCCTACCGCAGCATTTGCTCCTGGCTGGATCACACTAACTAGTGGTAAATCAAACATGGCTGATAAGGGTTCGAAGCTGCTTGCACTTACTGTATTACATGCTATAACAGCCATTTTCACATTCTTATTAAGCAAAAATCTTATGCATTGTGAAGAATACTTTGTTACCATTTTGCGGGACCTGGTACCATAGGGAATCCGCGCCGTATCACCAAAATAAATAATATCTTCTGCAGGAAGAATCCTCATAAGCTCTTTTACTACTGTTAGACCTCCCAAGCCGGAATCAAACACACCTATGGGACGATTGTCCATACTGTCACGCCTCCTTCATTCAGCTCTATTCTACTATGATGAATTTGAGAAAACAAGTATTTTGAGCGACTGGAATATATTTATTATTTTACTTGTTACTGTTCTCTGCAAAATAATAAATCATATGGAAGAAGCCTTTGCAGGAACGATTATCAATCTTAGCGAATATCAGCTGAAAATGCGTTAAGCAGCTTCCACTGTTTGAACGCAGTGAGTTTGGAAGCTGTAGAATTTTCAGCTGAGATGAGCTCTAGATTGATTCGTGATGGCAACAGCGACTGGAATATATTTATTATTTTAC
>JAAZEK010000003.1 GCA_012512335.1 Clostridiales bacterium
TCATGAAACAGCCCATCAATGGTGGTACGGGCTAGTAGGTAATAATCAGATAACTGATGCTTGGATGGATGAAGGATTGACGGAATATTCAACGGTGTTATATTATGGTAATCGTTACGGTGAAAAGAAAGAGCAAGAGATTTATCAAAATCTCATTGGTCAAGGTAAATACAATATTCTTTCATCTTATTGGAGTCTTGTAGCTTTAGATGAAACCATCCATCGTCCAATTTATGAGTTTGTAGACTGGACCTCTTATGACATGCTGGTTTACGGTAAAGGTGCTATGCTGTTTCATTCCCTATATGAGGAAATGGGTGATGAAAAGTTTTTTCAAGGATTGCAGAAATATTACAGGGAAAATCAATTTCAAAATGCTAGAAAATCTGATCTAATTCATGCCTTCAACCAGGTGACTGAGTTGGAATGGCAAAAGCACTTTGATACATGGCTGTATCATGCTAATTAACTTAATCTAATATAAGTACCCTTCATTCTAAATCAAAAACTAAATTTTAAAAATTAATTTTATATTAAGGCAGGATTTTTAATTTCTACGTCGAATACATAATTTTGTAACACAATTGTAATAATTGTGTACAAGATGGTAATAATATAAGTTGTTGAAATATAAACCCCAACAAAGGAGTACTATAAATGAGAATTTTCCAAAATCCTGTATTAAAAAAGTTAGTTTCTAAGTGTACAAGCTATAAAATTTCAATTTGTCAGGCTAGTCTAAGGCAAATGAGTGTATTGATATTACTGATTTTGTTTCTAAGCTCTTTTATGATTGATAATATACAGGCAGCATCCTTAGATGCAGAACCAGATACCTTAACTGTCCAAAAAGTTATGCTTAATGGGAACGAATCAGGTTACGTATGCGACCAGACTTCAGCTGAAATCATCATGGATGAAATCTTAGATGAGGCTGCTACACGTTTTAATATGGAAATAGCTGATGGGAACGTATTGAGCTTTGAAGAAACAAGCATTTCACGGGAAGACTTGTCCACTAAGGATGTGCTGGAAGGTTCTTTTCGTAAATATGCTAAAATACTTGTCAATGCTTATACGATTTTTGCAGATGATGTATCGATAGGAACATTAAAATCTGAAGAAGAAGCACAACAAATATTAAATAATGTTAAATCTCAATACTTAAGCGATGAAGAGGTCCTTGAGGATGCCCAGTTCCAGGAGGATGTTAAAGTTTTAGAAACTCCTGTTAATTTAACTCAAGTTCAGACTATGGAGGAAGTGGAAGCCGAACTAGAGAAGAAGCAGGAAGCCTTTGAAGAGTACACTATCCAAGGAGATGATAACTTCTGGTCTATTTCTCAGGACTATAAAATCAAAATGGATGATTTGGTTAAGATGAATGAGGACAAGGATCCTAAGAAGCTTAGAGAAGGAATGGTGATTCGTCTTTCATATCCCAAGAGTATATTGAATGTGGTTACTAAAGAGCTTACTAAATATGAAGAGCAAATTCCTTATGAAACATTTACAGAAAAAGATGATTCCATGTACACCAACGAGAGCAAGGTAATTCGTGAAGGACAAGAGGGTAAGAAAGTTATAGAAGCTAATATTATCAGGGTAAATGGTGTCGAAAAGGATAGAGAGATTACTTCCGAAGTTGTTGTTCTTGAGCCAGTTAACAAAATCATTGCTAGGGGAACTAAAAAAGAGGTAACAGCTGCTTCCATTGCCAGGGGTTATGGGAAGTTCAAAACGCCTACAAGCGGTCGCATTACATCAAGGTTTGGCAAACGAACTCATCCGATAACTAGAAGATGGACGATGCATAGTGGTTTGGATATTGCTAATTCCAAAGGGACAGCTATTTATGCAGCTGAAAGTGGAACGATTTCTGCTACTGGCTGGCAAGGAGGCTATGGTAAAAGGATAGAAATAGATCATGGTGCTGGGATAACAACTTTATATGCTCATTTGAGCTCAATAAAGGTATCATCAGGTGATTCTGTTTCTAGGGGAGATCTAATTGGGTATATGGGAAGTACTGGTAACAGCACTGGTCCTCATCTGCACTTTGAGGTTCGTATTGATGGTGTAGCAAGAAATCCTCAAAAATATTTGAACTAAAAATTTTCACGAGATGCGTTACTGTTCACTGAAAGTAAAATAATAACTATATTCCAGTCGCTGTTGCAATCACGAATCAATCTAGAGCTCATATCAGCTGAAAATACTACACCTTCCAAACTCACTGCGTTCAGACAGTGAAAGGTGCTTAACGCATTTTCTGCTGATATTCGCTAAGATTGATAATCGCTCCTGCAAAGGCTTCTTCCATATGATTTATTATTTTGATGTTAACAGTAACCGAGATGCAAGTTTACCGTCAATTTGATATAAATTCTTAATGCAATTGTAATGCTTGCATGTTATAATACGAATAATAGAGCAAAGACAACATCTTTGCTTGTATGTATTTATTGAAATAGTCAAAAATTTATAGATATTGAAATTAGACATGCAACTTTAAGGTTAGCTTTACTGTCTATATAGTTGCAACTACTAATGAATTCAGGAGGTGAAGCCTCGGCCATCAAGGTTAGAGGCATACTTTTGGAGAAGTTTTATATATCAGGTGGGAAACCTCTCACAGGAAAAGTAAGCATAGGGGGAGCGAAAAACGCAGCTGTTGCCATTCTACCAGCAGCCCTGCTTGCAGACAGTCCTTGCACTATCCATAATCTTCCTTATATTGACGATGTGATTTGTTTAGCTGACATACTAAAGGAAACTGGTGCAAAGGTTAACTTAAAACAAAGAGAGGGAGCTTACATCGATGGTTCAACAGTAACTAAATACAAAGCTTCCTATGAGATGGTAAAATTGATGCGAGCATCTTATTACCTGATAGGTGTATTGCTGGGTAAGTTTGGAAAAGCAGAGATACCACTTCCAGGTGGATGTGAAATTGGAGCACGGCCCATTGATCAGCATATTAAGGGATTTGAGGCACTTGGGGCCAATGTTGTTATAGAGCATGGAGTAGTAAAGGCAAGTGCCGAAAAGCTAATAGGTAATGAAGTTTACCTAGATGTAGTAAGTGTTGGTGCAACTATCAATATAATGTTTGCTGCAGTAAAGGCCGAAGGCTCTACTACTATAGTCAACGCAGCTAAGGAGCCCCATGTGGTAGATGTAGCCAACTTCTTAAACTCCATGGGTGCTAATGTAAAAGGTGCAGGAACCGATACCATTCGTATCAAAGGTGTAGAGGTGTTAAATGGCTGTGAATATACTATTATCCCTGATCAAATAGAAGCTGGCACCTTTATGGTTGCTGCAGCTGCTACAGCTGGGGATGTGGTGGTAGCCGATGTTATTCCAAAGCATATGGAATCCATTACTGCTAAATTGCTTGAGATGGGAATTGAAGTTATCGAAGGTGATGACTATATTCGGGTGAGGGGAGTACAAAAGCCTAGAAGAGTTAATATCAAAACCCTGCCTTATCCTGGTTTTCCTACAGACCTTCAACAGCCAATTTCCGTTATGTGCTGCGTTGCTAAAGGCACCAGTATTATACATGAAAGCTTGTTTGACCATAGGTTCCGTCATGTAGAAGAGCTACGTAGAATGGGAGCAAACATAAAGGTTGAAGATAGAACAGCTATTTTCGAAGGTGTAGGTGGCTTAAGTGGTGCACCAGTTACTGCTACAGATTTACGGGCAGGAGCGGCACTTATTATAGCTGGTCTCATGGCTAATGGAGTAACTGAAGTTGACAATATCCATTTTATTGATCGAGGCTATGAGCGAATTGAAGAAAAACTTACAGCATTAGGTGCAGATATTAGACGTGTAAAGGATGGAGATAAACCTTTGAAAGTACTGCTAGGTTCCTCTAATTCCGCTAGGTAACTAGTATGTCACAGTAAATCTAGTCATTCCGAGTTTAACGAGGGATCTAGGTTAAAAGTGTGTGAGTAATTGCAATAATAA
>JAAZEK010000338.1 GCA_012512335.1 Clostridiales bacterium
TAAACCTTTGAAAGTACTGCTAGGTTCCTCTAATTCCGCTAGGTAACTAGTATGTCACAGTAAATCTAGTCATTCCGAGTTTAACGAGGGATCTAGGTTAAAAGTGTGTGAGTAATTGCAATAATAATTTTTTATAAAATAAGGAGAAAGCAATGAGGAATTGTTTCTTAGCCAGATAATCTAAATATAGCGATAAGATGAATTGCAAAGCTTTTCTACGCTGAATTAATAGCCGTGCTTGTGTATAGGCTATTAGCTTTTACCAGCTAGAATTTTAATGCTCACTGTCGCTACGCTAAGGAACATTTGCCGTATAGTAAAAGTAGAATCTTATGCTTTATTTCCGTATCATATGAGAAAGTAAGGCTGCTATTGGACATTTGTTCATTAGCAGCTTTTATTTTGGAGGTAAATCATATGTTACTACAATGTAAAAATATTAAGAAGGAGTTTGGATTACAGACGGTGTTAAAGTCTGCTAATTTAGACTTGGATGAAGGAGACCGGGTTGGTCTGGTTGGTAAAACGGGGGAGGCAAAACCACACTAGTAAATATTATAACGGGAAACCTACAAGCTGATAGTGGTGAACTTATTTGGCACAAAAAGAATGTTCGGATTGGCTATCTAAGGCAATCGGCTTATTATACTGCTGATAATATTAAGGAGTTGTATGAGGGCGAGAACGGGCAAATTGCTCTTGGTGATTTTCTACATGTCTCCAGTGAACTGGGTACAGACAAAGTAGTTCATTGGAAACCAGAAAGGTTTGAAGCGCTTAGTGGTGGAGAAAAAACCAAGCTGACATTAGCGCATATATGGTCAAGCAAACCACAGCTCTTGATACTCGATGAGCCTACTAACCACTTGGATTATCATGGTGTACAATGGCTTATTGACCAACTAAGGGATTATCCAGGCACCATTCTGACTATTTCACACGATCGATATTTCCTGGATCAGGCTGTAAGTCGCATTTTAGAAATCGAAAATGGTGAAATTCAAGAATATAATGGGAACTACACCTTTTACCGAAATGAAAAGAAAAAACGTTATGAATCTCAGCTTCATGCTTATGAGGCCCAAGAAAAATATCGAGAAAAGCTGGAGATTGAAATACGACAAACAAAGAACTGGTCGGCAAAGGCCCATCGAGACTCCACAAAGAAGAGCTCTCAGGGTGGTAGCAAGATGGGTGCGAAGGAATATAACAGGGTAAAAGCAAAGAAAATGGATAAACAGGTCAAATCTACTGTAAAACGTTTGGAGAAGCTTAAGGAAGAAGGAATTAAAAGACCAGATATGGAGCCCAGGCTAAGCTTTGAGTTTCAGCAGGGAGAAAAGCATAGGAACCGAGTAATGGAAGCTTCCCAGTTACAAAAGTCCTTTGGCAATCTTGTTCTATTTGAGGAAAGTGATTTTAGTGTTCAACGGGGAGATAGAATTGGTTTGTTTGGCCCAAACGGCTGTGGAAAGACCACCTTGGTAAAAGCATTGCTTGGAAAGGAAACCATAAATGGAACGCTTTTTGTTTCGCCTTCTTTGAATATTGCTTATGTCAGTCAGGATGTATCGGATTTAGAGAGTGATGCAAGAGCGCTGGATTTATTTGATATGCCTAATAGAAAGGAAGAGGGCATAACTCGTGCCATGCTGGCTAACCTGGGGTTTAGCGAACTGCTATTAAGCAAACCCTTGAAAACCTTAAGTATGGGAGAAAGAACAAAGCTAAAGATAGCAAAGCTTTTAGTTAGCGAAAATGACCTACTTATATTGGATGAACCTACTAACCACTTAGACATATATGCCAGAGAGCAGTTGGAAGAAGCGCTGATGGACTATCAGGGAACCATATTGCTTATTACTCATGACAGATATATGATGGAGAAAATATGCAACAAGCTATTAATCTTTGAGAATCAAAGGATTAAACGAGTAGAATATGGCTTGGCCGATTATTTAAAAATGAAGTCTGGACAAAAAGATTCTGATGCGAAAACTCAAACGGAGGAAAGTGGACTATCGTTGGAGGAAGAACAGATGCTACTAGAAAATCGAATATCCGTAGTGATTAGTAAGTTTAATCAAATAGAACCAGGGACACCAGAATATCAAGCTTTAGAAGAAGAGTTTAGTAAGCTGATTTCACAAAGAACAAAATTTGAGAAATAAGTAAGCTTGTATGATTATATGAAACAAGAGCCAGCTAGGGAAAACACACTAAGCTGGCTCTTTGTTTTATAACGTCTATTGTAAATCTGATTAATTTAAATACCTTCTAAAATTCATTGCCTTTAAACAGTGCAAGTGTGAATGGTAACATCTGCTTAAAGCTTATACTCACTTGGTCCTGTTTCATACAGGTTATTTCCGAGGGAATCTGTAGCTACTATTAAAGGCAGATTCTCTACTTGAAGCTGATATACAGCTTCAGGGCCTAAGTCTTCGAAAGCTAGAACCTCCGCTTTTTTTACACATTGAGCAATTAATGCACCGGCTCCGCCTACGGCAGCTAAGTAAACCGCTCCATTACGCTTCATGGCTTCAATTACCTCTGAACTGCGTTGCCCTTTACCAATCATTACTTTTAAACCTAGGTCTAGTAATTGTGGAGTATAGCTATCCATTCGATAGCTAGTGGTGGGTCCGCATGAACCAATAATTTTACCGGGGCCAGCAGGACAAGGTCCGGTATAGTAGATTCCCTGATTAACTATGTCAAAGGGCAAAGCTTCACCTTTATCTAGGTATTCCATCATTCGCTTATGTGCCGCATCTCGTCCTGTTAGTATGGTACCTGAGAGCTTTACCATATCACCAGCTCTTAGCTCTAAAAGCTGATTTTCACTAGCAGGAATTGTTAGCAACTTTTTCGTAGTTTTTGTCATCATATCACAGCCTCCGCATGTCTTGCAGCATGGCATTGAACATTAATTGCCACCGGTAA
>JAAZEK010000339.1 GCA_012512335.1 Clostridiales bacterium
AATCCATGGAAATATGTTTGGGTAGGCTTTAATGGTACTGATGCCAACAGTATATGTTCTCAATGTGGTATTGGCTTGGAGCATCCAGTTTTCCAATTTTCTGATGTGGATAGATTAAAGAAATGCATCTTTGAGCTGGGTGAAAGCTATCGGATCGACAATAATGGATTTCTAACACTTTCTCGATTGTATAAGTTCTTCTCGTTGATAGGATCTGCAGGTGCTGCATCTGGAAAGACAGTGCAGCCTATTGATTTAGCACTAGACTATATTAATAAAAATTATTCTTATGGTTTGACTGTTAGCCAGATTGCCAATCATCTTGGTATCAGCAGAAGTCACTTATTTAGGATATTTAAGGAAAACATGGACATGTCAGTTCAAAGCTATCTTTTGTCATACCGCTTGGAACGTGCAGAGTCTATGCTGAAGAGTACAGATAGAAGTGTAAAGGAAATAATGTATTCCTGTGGTTTTCAGGATTCTCCTAACTTTTCCAGGCAATTCCGAAGCGCATATGGACTACCACCTGGAGCTTATAGGGATGCATATCGTGAAGGTATATAAAGTTATTGGACGAGCTTGAGACAGTATTTTCTTGATTTGATTGAATTTTATGGATATAATAGAATTGAAATTATAATACTTTGATAGAATCATTTTACATGGGAGGGAAGATTATGGGGTCAGAGTTCGCTAGAGCAAGAGAAAACTTAAAAATAAAGCTTAAGCAAAATGCTGATAAAACTGTTAACGAAGTTTTAAATGCCGACTTAAAGGGACTAGCAGAAATAGGTTTATTTGGGAGCCTGGTTAGAAATGATTTCAATTGCAGAAGCGATTCCGATATTTACTTACTGTTTCACGATAATATTCCTGACAGACAGACAAAGGGCTATCTTCGTTCCGTTGCAGAAGAAAAAAATTGTGATTTAGTTTTTCTAACAAAAAGTGATTTTTATGGTGATACTGGCAATTTACTTTCTGAATCAATATTGAAAAATAGAATGGTCATATGGAGGGAAGACGCAGATGATTCGTAATGATTATTTTCATATAGCTATGAATGACTTGGATTACTTAAACGCAGTTAAGGATCTACCTTTTTACAACCAGCATTGTATATCATGTCAACAGATTGGAGAAAAGCTTCTAAAGCATATAATATATTTGACTTATTCTGATGTGGATAAGGAAAAAATACTTAAAACTCATTCCTTAAGGACTATCTATAGGGCTATATGCAAGGTAATACCTTCGTTCAATCTTCCAGAAGAAGAGTTGGCTAATCTGACGGATTATTATTTTGATGCAAAATATCCAGGAAACGACTTTTTTACTGCAAATGAGGAAGACTTCCTGAAATGCTACTCCTCATTGATGAAAATTGTTGATGAAGTGAACCGGGTAATAAATTCGTAGTTTTTAGTCAACTTGCTGCATCTGAGCTTGTTTTCATTTCCCAAAAAAGTTCCTTTTTATGTTATAATGAATACTTGACATGAAACAAAGGCTCGGGCCTTTGTCGCGGATGTATTCATTGAAACGGTGTGAAGCAAGTTGATTCACAACTTGCACTGTTGTTATAATGAATACTTAACATGAAACAAAGGCTTGGGCCTATGTGAAAGGACCTTTTTATGATTCAAATACCCGACTCTCTAATTGTAAATTACAGCATGTCACCCCAGGAATATAAACAAGGGATGGAGTACTATCGGGCTGGTAGAATTCAGAGTGTCCGCATTTTAGAGGATAGGCCTATTTTTTATGCTGTAGTTAAAGGGAATGAGGATTATCGAGTTCGTATCGCCTTTGATGATAATGACCTATATCAATCTGCAGAATGTACCTGCTCTTCTACTAAGAGTTGGGGGCATTGCAAGCATATTGTTGCGGTTCTGCTTCATATAAAGAGGCTGAAGGACAAGGGAACACTGTCTGAAATAACTACTCGTAGAAACTCCAGGCAAATTTTTCAATACTTTGAGCAGGTTCCTGTTGTTCAAAAGCAAGAGGTGTTACTGGAGCCAGTTTTTGAGTTCCAACCAGCCTATGAATCTTTATATGGAGTATCCTCTTTACTTTCTCTAAAAGTAGGCTTAGATCGTATGTATGTAGTACGACAGATTGGTCGTTTCTTAGAACAGTTGGAAAATTCTGAAACAATAGAGTTTGGCCGTTACTTTACCTATGATCCATACTGGCATGAGATTCCTTCCCATGAAGGCTCAATTTTGGGGTTTCTAAAAGAAATTTATGAAATCAATCAAATGAGCAACACCTCATATGGATATGGAAGTAAGAACACTGGTCTCTTCCGTGATAAATATATCGGTCTCTCCGATTCTATGATTAAGCGCTTTTTCTCTTTAATGGGTGATCAAACCTTTCAAGCAGTAATACTAGATAGGGATATCCCTGAGATTCATGTTAGAAAAGAACGGCTACCAGCTTCTTTCTTAGCTCATATCGAAGCGGATAGTCTAGCTTTTGAAGTCCGAACACAAGGTGCTGCGTATCCCATTACCACAGATAAGTCATATATTTTGATAGGAGAGCAAATTTACGCACCACCGAAGGACCAGGTTCATAGTTTGTCTCCATTCCTTCATTTGATGAATCAGTCAGAATCCCGCAAGCTGATCTTTTACGGAAGGGACAAGGAGCGTTTTGTGTCTGAAATTCTACCCTATGCCAAAAAAGCAGGCGAGGTCAGCATTAGTGATGATCTAAACCAATTACTATTGAATGAACCTCTTAATTCAGAGATATTTTTCGATAGAGATGGAGATGGAATCCAGGTCAGGATACAGTTCCAGTATGGAGAACGGGTACTAGACCCTTTTGATCCCAATTACAGGGATAGAGTAAATGATGAGAGGATTCTAGTCAGAGATACGGAATCTGAGAGAAAGATTTTGGAGCTTTTTGAGCAGTATTCTTTTTTAGTCCAACCAAAGCGCATTTACCTGGAAGATGAAGAAAAGATTTATGATTTTTTTCATACAGGACTATCTCGCTTATTGAACCTTGCATCTGTATATTACTCCGATGATTTCAAGGTGGTAATACGTGAAAAGGCTATCACCAGTGCGGGCATTCGACTCAATGAAGATACAAATTTATTGGAGTTTTCATTTGATGCAGGAGATATTGATTCTATTGAATTAATGCGTGTTATGGCAGCCCTAAGGGAAAAGAAACGATATTATAGGTTAAAAGATGGCACTTTTCTTTCGTTGGAAGAAAGGGAATTACATGGCTTAGCTCAAATTATTGATGACCTTGGATTGAGAGACAAAGATTTGACAAAAGGCTTGGTAAGTCTACCTAAGTACCGTGCATTATATCTGGATCGACAGATGCGAGAGTTCATGGATGACCAAGCTATGTATCAACCTGCTTTTCAACAGTTGTTGAAAGATATCCAAAACCCTGGGGATATCCAAGCAGTGATACCTATTTCTTTAAAGAACATTCTTAGAGATTACCAGTATACAGGGTTTAAATGGCTTAAAACTCTTTCTCATTATGGGCTTGGTGGTATTTTGGCTGATGATATGGGTCTTGGGAAAACTCTGCAGGTATTGACTTTGTTATTATCCGAAAAAGAAGAAGGCAACAGGCAAGCTTCATTGGTGGTTGCTCCTACAAGCTTAATCTTCAATTGGGAGGACGAGGTTCAGAAATTTGTTCCTGGACTGAACACTGTTATAATCACAGGTACAAAGGCAGAACGAAAAAAGCTCTTAATGGAAATACCTAATGTGGACTTGGTTATAACATCCTATCCATTAATTCGACGTGACAAGGAGGATTATGGAGAATATCCATTTAGATACTGCATCATAGACGAGGCTCAGCATATTAAAAACCCAAGGTCTCAGAATGCGAGGGCTGTGAAATCCATAAATGCTAAACATCGATTTGCTTTGACGGGCACACCTATTGAAAACTCCTTAACTGAACTGTGGTCGATCTTTGACTTTGTCATGCCTGGCTATTTATTTGGCCACGCAAAATTTGTCTCAACATATGAAAAGGCGATAGTTAAGGATCAAGACAAAGAAGCTGCTGAGGATCTTGCAACTCAAATACGACCCTTTATACTTAGACGCTTAAAGATCGACGTGCTAAAAGAGCTTCCCGAGAAGATAGAAAATAAGATGATGACTGAATTGACCGAAGAGCAAAAGAAGGTTTATCTTGCATATCTAGCCAGAGCAAAGGGAGAGATATTCGCAGAAATAGATTCTTCTGGCTATGAGAAAAGCCATATCAAAATTTTGTCTGCTATTACCCGCTTGCGACAGATTTGCTGCCATCCAGCTATGTTTCTAGAGGACTATAAAGGCGAAAGCGGTAAGTTACAGCAGCTGGAGGAAATCATACCAGATGCACTTGCTGGTGGTCATCGAATTTTGCTTTTTTCCCAGTTTACCAGTATGTTGAAGATTATCCAGAAACGATTGGAAAAGCTTAAAATTTCATATTTCTATCTTGATGGCACCACGGCAGCTAAGGACAGAAACCAATTGGTGAAGCGCTTTAATGAAGGAGAGGGAAAGGTTTTTCTGATTTCCTTAAAGGCAGGGGGAACAGGCTTGAACCTAACTGGAGCAGACATGGTAATACACTATGATCCATGGTGGAACCCAGCTGTTGAGGAGCAGGCGTCAGATCGTGCTTACCGTATTGGACAAGAAAAGGTAGTCCATGTAATGCGACTGATAACCAAAGGGACCATTGAAGAGAAAATTGAGAAGCTGAAGGAAAAGAAGCGATCTCTTGCTGACGCAGTAATTAGGCCGGGAGAAACAATGATATCCAAGCTAAGTCGAGAAGAGATAATGGATCTCTTCGAGTGATGAAAAGTGAAAGTTGCTAAAAGCATTTTCTGCTGATATTTGCTAAGCTTGATAGTCGTTCCTGCAAAGATCACAGCGCTGCTTGACTTTCAGTCTAGTTTAGATAGAATTTAAGGTATGAAGAAAACTGAAAAAACATGAGACTATAAAGTTAGTAAAAATAGAATTCTATAACATAGAAACTTAGGAGGAATAAACATGATTCAAGAAAGTGGAAGTATATCTGTAAATACAGAGGATATTTTTCCAATTATCAAGAAATGGTTGTATACGGATAAGGATATTTTCCTACGAGAGCTAGTATCCAATAGCAGTGATGCTATATCCAAGCTTAAGAGACTGGTTTCTCTAGGGGAAGCAAAAGTAGATTCCGCAGAGCCCTACTATATAAAGGTGGTTCTTAACAAAGCAGAGAAAACTATTCAAGTTATCGACAATGGTATTGGTATGACATCGGATGAAGTGAAGAAATACATAAATCAGGT
>JAAZEK010000340.1 GCA_012512335.1 Clostridiales bacterium
ATCTTTTATTTTTATATCTTCGAAATCCGATGACGGAGACAGAAGGTCCGAGGCAATTATCTTCAGTGAGCTGGTGGTTGGTGCAAACCAGTGGGTTGCCGGGCTGTATGCTCACTCCTGAGGGGTAGTCTGAAAAAACCAATAAGGTTGGTTCTAGTAGGGTATACCGGGTGGTCCCGTTACAGGCCGGAAGCTTGATAGAGCTTCGCGAGGTTTGTCCCGAAAGGGCCAGACAAATTAGGGTGGTACCGTGAAAGTAACCTTTCGCCCCTTATACCAGTATATTTTACTGATATGAGGTCGAAGGGTTTTTTGTTTTTTAAATTATGTTTATCAAAGAAAGAGGGAGGGAAGCACGGATGAAGTATGTATTAGGCGTATTGGTTGATAACCATCCCGGCGTACTATCCAAAGTGACAGGCTTATTTAGTCGTAGAGGCTTTAATATCCACAGTCTAGCTGTAGGGGTTACTGAAAACCCAAAAATTTCGAGAATTACCATTGTTGTAGATGGTGATGAGTATCTGGTCGGACAGATAACTAAGCAGCTCAACAAGCTTATCAATGTAATTCAGGTGGCGATCATCAGTGACGATTCCATCTCCAGGGAGCTAGCTCTTATCAAGGTTAAGGCCACCCCCGAAACCCGGAATCAGATAGTAGATATCGTCAATATTTTCAGGGCAAAGGTAGTGGATGTAAACCGGCATTCTATTATTGTGGAAATTACCGGAGACAATGAGAAAATTGCCGCTTTGGAAGATATGCTAAGTGATTTTGGTATTATGGAAATGGTTCGTACTGGCAATATTTCCATTGATCGAGGATTGAAAATGGTGAAATATATTCACCCAGAAAACGAGGAGGAAGAATATTATGGCAAAAATGTATTATGAATCGGATGCAAATCTAGGGCTCTTACAAGGTAAAAAGATAGCGATTATTGGTTATGGAAGTCAAGGTCATGCTCATGCACTTAACCTTAAAGAAAGCGGAATGGATGTTGCAGTAGGTCTATACGCAGGAAGTAAATCCTGGAAGCTAGCTGAAGAAGCTGGTCTTAAGGTAATGGAAACAGCAGAGGCAGCCAAGGCTGCAGACTTTATTATGATATTGGTTCCCGACGAAAAACAGGCAAAAATTTACAAGGAATCAATTGAGCCCAATCTAGAATCAGGTAATGGTCTAATGTTCGCCCATGGCTTTAACATTCATTATGGTCAAATTTCTCCACCGGCAGATGTTGATGTATTTATGATCGCGCCTAAAGGGCCAGGTCATACAGTAAGAAGCCAGTACCAAGAAGGCAAAGGAGTTCCTTGTCTTATCGCTGTTCATCAAGATGCAACTGGTAAAGCAAAGGATTATGCTCTAGCTTATTCAGCAGGAATTGGTGGCGCAAGGGCAGGCGTTCTGGAAACCACCTTCAAGGAAGAAACCGAAACCGATCTATTTGGTGAACAGGCAGTATTGTGTGGCGGGGTTACCGAGCTGATCAAAGCAGGATTTGAAACCTTGGTTGAAGCAGGCTATCAACCAGAAAGTGCATACTTCGAATGTCTTCATGAGATGAAGCTTATTATTGATTTGATGAATCAAGGTGGAATGTCATATATGCGTTATTCCATCAGTGACACAGCAGAATATGGAGACTATTCAACCGGAAGACGTATTGTTACAGAAGAAACTCGTAAAGAGATGAAACAGGTACTTAGTGAGATTCAAGATGGTACCTTTGCTAAGAATTGGATTTTGGAAAACCAGGCAAACCGACCCGCTTTCATGGCTAGACGTGCACAGGAACAAGAGCACCAAATAGAGAAGGTAGGACGGGAATTACGCAGGATGATGCCTTGGATTGAGGAAAAATAATAACCCGTTGAGGAGGACACTCATGGCTAATCAAATTGCAATTTTCGATACAACATTAAGAGATGGAGAACAGTCACCTGGCATTAGCTTGAATATGCATGAAAAGCTGGAGATTGCCAAACAATTGGAGAAGTTAGGCGTAGACGCTATGGAAGCAGGGTTTCCTATCTCCTCCAAAGGCGACTTTGAAGGGGTAAGGGCAATTGCCCAGCAAGTTCGCAAGCCCATAATAACTGCTCTGGCTAGAGCTGTCCCAAAGGATATTGATCGTGCTTGGGAAGCGATACAAGAGGCGGCAAAGCCTAGGATTCATACTTTTATAGCAACCTCGGATATCCATATGAAGTATAAACTACGTATGGAGCCAGAGGAAGTTTTAAAGCGAGCGGCGGATATGGTAGCCTATGCTAAATCACTTTGCCCTCAAGTAGAGTTTTCCCCAGAAGATGGCTCTCGCTCTAGGCCAGAGTTTTTGTATCAGGTACTAGAAGCAGTCATTAGGGCTGGAGCAGATGTGCTGAATATTCCTGATACTGTAGGCTATTCTACACCAGAAGAATTTGGAGCACTTATAAGAGGAATTCAAAAAAATGTAAAGGGCATCGACAATGTGGTCTTAAGTGTCCACTGTCACAATGACCTAGGTTTAGCTGTAGCAAACTCGCTTGCAGCAATAGAAAATGGAGCACGTCAGGTAGAGTGTACCATTAATGGCCTAGGAGAACGAGCAGGGAATGCAGCATTAGAGGAATTGGTTATGGCACTTAGAACTCGTAAGGATTTCTACGATTTCAATACCAATATTGAAACGGAACAGATTTACCGAACTAGCTCACTTATAAGTTCCCTGACTGGTGTTCATGTACAACCTAATAAGGCCATTGTAGGTGCAAATGCTTTTGCACATGAATCAGGTATACACCAGCATGGAATCATGACCAATCGGGAAACTTATGAGATTATGACCCCAGAATCCATTGGCTTGAAAAAAAGCCAAATGGTACTCGGAAAGCATTCTGGTCGCCATGCCTTTGAGGAACGCTTACAAGAGCTTGGTTTCCACCAGCTGTCAGTAGAAGAAATTAACGAAGCCTTTCAAAAGTTTAAGGATTTGGCAGATAAGAAGAAATATGTAATGGATAGCGATATTGAGGCTCTTATTTCCTCGGAGCTAATCCAGATACCTGAGACCTTGCAATTGGATTACTTCCATATAACTAGTGGTAACTCTTTGATTTCTACATCTACGGTGCGTATATCCAGAGAAGGCCAGGTAGTGGAAGAGGCGGCTTGTGGGGATGGTCCTATTGATGCTATATTCCATGCAGTAGAGCGGGCAACCGGGCTGGAGATAACCTTGAAGGATTATCGTATTCGGGCTATCACAAGTGGTAAGGATGCTCTTGGTGAAGGAACTGTAACCATAGAGAAAAATAAAAGGATTTATGTAGGTAGGGGTATTAGCACAGACATCATTGAGGCTAGTGCCAAAGCTTATATAAATGCTATCAATAAGATGCTATATGACATGAAGGAATATCCCAATGGGGATGCAACTATTGAAGCGATGTGATAAAAGAAAGATTCTTTACTGCGTTCAGAATGACAGTAAACACTACAGTGTCATCCAGAGCGCAGCGAAGGATCTTGGAGAAGAGTAAAAAATTTAATAATATAGGAGATGGTATGAGATGGGGATTACAAGCTGAATAAAAATATATTTATATACGATTCCACATTGAGGGATGGGGCTCAAGCCGAAGGAATCTCGTTTACTGTAAACGACAAGTTAAGAATTGTACAAAGGCTAGATGAGTTTGGGGTAAAATATATCGAGGCTGGTAACCCGGGCTCCAACCCCAAGGATTTGGAGTTTTTTGAAAAGGTGAGCCTTCTTAAGCTTAAAAACGCTAAATTAACTGCTTTTGGAAGCACACGTAGAGCAGGCATTATGGCAAAGGAAGATGCCAACCTTCAGGCTTTGCTTAAGGCTAATACCTCTGCTGTAGCTATATTTGGAAAGACATGGGACTTTCATGTGACCGATATTATTAAAACTACACTGGAAGAAAACCTAAATATGATTCGGGATACCCTGTCTTTCCTAAAGGAACAGGAGAAGGAAGTTGTATTTGATGCAGAGCACTTTTTCGATGGCTACCAGGCTAATCCCACCTATGCGATAAAATGCTTAGAAGCTGCAGCAGATGCTGGTGCCGACTGGTTGGTGCTTTGTGATACTAATGGCGGGACCTTCCCATCTGATATCATGAGTATCGTTTCAGAAGTTGTAAAGAAATTTACCATTCCCATTGGAATCCATTGCCACAACGATGGTGGGATGGGTGTCGCCAACTCCCAAATGGCCGTAGAGGCTGGTGCAGTTCAAGTGCAAGGTACCATTAATGGTTATGGTGAAAGATGTGGGAATGCCAATCTTTGTACCATTATTGCCAACCTACAATTAAAGAAAGGGCTAAAATGTATCCCTGAGGAGCAAATGAAGAATCTTTCATCTGTCTCCAGATATGTTAGTGAATTGGCTAACCTGGCACTTAATGAAAGAGATCCTTATGTAGGGAACTGTGCTTTCGCGCATAAGGGCGGAATGCACATAGATGCCATCAACAAGAATCCTTTGTCCTTTGAGCACATTCAACCTGGATTGGTAGGAAATGAAAGGCGTATTCTCATGTCCGAGGTATCAGGACGCAGTACTATCCTGAAGCGAATTCAAGAAATCACTCCATGGATAGATAAAACATCACCTGAAACCCAATATCTTATGGATGAGATGAAGCGTCTGGAGCATGAGGGGTATCAGTTTGAAGGAGCGGAAATCTCTTTTGAATTACTAGTGCGTAGAGCATTAGGTAAGGATACTCGATTCTTCAATGTTAAGGATTTTAGGGTGATTTGTGAAGAGCATTGGCAGGATGATTATAGTGCCTCCGCCATAATTAAAGTTCAGGTAGATGGAGTGGAGGAAGTATCCGCTGCTGAAGGAGATGGGCCAGTAAATGCCCTTGACCGGGCACTACGAAAATCTCTCCAGGTATTTTATCCGGAGCTGGATAAAATGCGCTTGACCGATTATAAGGTTCGTGTACTAGATACCGGCCAGGCTACGGCAGCTAAGGTTAGGGTTCATATTGAATCCACTGACGGAGAAAAGGTTTGGGGCACAGTGGGCGTTTCTACCAATATTATAGAGGCCAGCTGGTCTGCCTTGGTGGACTCCATAGAATATTTTTTATATAGAAATCATCATTTAACTGAAAATAAAGATAAGAAAACCGATGTGGTGTAAGGGTTTTAGATTATGCTTTAAGATAAAAAGGGGGAATCTCAATGGGTATGACCATGACACAAAAAATACTTGCAGCACATGCAGGCTTGGAAAAGGTAGAGCCAGGTCAGCTCATAATGGCGGACTTGGATCTGGTACTAGGTAATGATGTTACCACGCCTGTAGCTATACGTGAGTTTGATAAAATAGGAGTAGAAGGGGTTTATGACAAAGCCAAGGTAGCTATTGTACCAGATCACTTCACTCCTAATAAGGATATAAAATCTGCTGAGCAATGTAAGCTCATGCGAGAGTTTGCCCATCATCAAGAGATAGAAAACTATTTTGAAATAGGACAGATGGGTATAGAGCACGCCTTGATACCTGAAAAGGGCTTGGCAGTGCCTGGTGACGTAATCATAGGTGCAGATTCTCATACCTGCACTTATGGCGCACTTGGTGCTTTTTCCACAGGGGTGGGTAGCACTGATATGGCAGCAGGCATGGCTTCTGGTCAAAGCTGGTTTAAGGTGCCTGAAGCTATACGCTTTAATTTAAAAGGAAAGCTACAGCCTTGGGTTAGTGGAAAAGACGTAATCCTTCATATTATTGGAATGATAGGTGTAGATGGAGCCTTATATCAATCCATGGAATTTGGTGGTGAAGGGTTAAAGAATTTGACCATGGATGATCGTTTTACTATGGCTAATATGGCCATTGAAGCTGGTGCTAAAAATGGAATTTTTGAGGTTGATCAGCAGACTCTTGACTATGTAAAGGAACATTCCACTAAGGAATTTAAGGTATATGAACCAGATAAGGATGCTTGGTATGTTCGTGTAATTGATGTTGATTTATCGGAGATTAAGCCAACAGTTGCTTTCCCTCATTTGCCTGATAATACTCGTACCATAGACGAAGTAGGAGAGATTGTAATAGATCAGGTGGTTATTGGCTCTTGTACCAATGGTAGAATCGATGATTTGAGATCAGCAGCCAAGGTTTTAAAGGGCAAGAAGGTTAATTCTAGAGTACGTACTATCATTTTCCCAGCAACTCAAAAAATCTATCTGCAAGCTATGCGTGAAGGTCTTCTGGAAATTTTTATAGAAGCTGGAGCGGCAGTAAGTACACCTACCTGTGGGCCATGTCTTGGCGGGCACATGGGAATTCTAGCCAGTGGAGAACGAGCAGTGGCAACCACAAACCGAAACTTTGTAGGTCGTATGGGTCATCCTGAAAGTGAAGTTTATCTGGCCAGCCCTGCTGTAGCAGCAGCATCAGCTATAACTGGTAAAATTTCTTCCCCAGAGGAGGTAGTAAAATGATTCAAGGTAAAGTGATAAAGTACGGACATAATGTAGACACAGACGTCATAATTCCAGCTAGATATCTTAATACCAGTGATCCTGAGGAACTGGCAAAGCATTGTATGGAGGACTTGGACAAAACCTTTGTTGAGCGAGTTGAGAAAGGTGATGTTATGGTAGCTGGGCGAAATTTTGGTAGTGGTTCTTCTCGAGAACATGCTCCTATTGCCTTGAAGGCCTCTGGTATCAGCTGTGTTATAGCAGAAACCTTTGCTCGAATTTTCTATAGAAATTCTATTAATATAGGGCTTCCTATACTGGAATGCCCACCCGCTGCACAGGATATCTCTGAAGGGGATCAGGTTGAGGTGGATGTAAATACAGGTGTTATTACGAACTTAACACGTGGAAAAAC
>JAAZEK010000341.1 GCA_012512335.1 Clostridiales bacterium
ACCAGTCATAGATAAATACATTGACACCATGATCAGCTGCTGCATTTATCTGCATTTCCATTACATAGGGATCTGCTTCGTTAACATATCCCCACAGAGGTCTGCGAGGCCAGTCATGTTCTGGAAATTTCTTTACAGCATTTTTTACTGATTGCCATTCTCCCATGCCTTCAGGCCAAAACATTTTTGTTCTTGGTTCGAAGCCTGTGTATGCTGGCCAAACATACGCAGCTACATCATACTTCCTAAGATTTTCAGACATAATAATTCATTCCTTCTGTTTTATTTTTTAAGTGTTCTCTTTTACCTCTTGCACAAGAAGTCCCTTATCTCTAAGCTATCTTGCTCACTTTAGCAAGAGCAGTGGGGTATGAATTGCTGCTACCCTTAACATATCCTATACAAATTCATAATGACCTTTAGGTTGTAGATCTGGGAGGTCGTGGCTCTTTTCCAGGACCAAATACCTACGAATATCATAGCACAGATCACATTTACCAGCATACTTAGATTTAGGCTTATAACCATAATTGGATATAGCTACATCAAGCATACTGTGTATACCAGATGAGCTTAACTCCGAAAGAATCTTGTATTTTTCAGGATCAGCTCCTTTAGCTAGATCCTCCAAATTTATTGAAAAACCAGGACATGACTGAGGTATGAAATTACCGTACAAGTCTACATGGAAATGATGGGTACCTGACAACAATCTGCATGGACTCGAATTTTCCAATATCTGTTGCAAAGGTTCCACTTTGATTCGGGATCTGTATGTATGGAATGCTCTGCCTTTCAAACTAAGACCATACCGCCCGGGCAAATCAGTAAGATACTCTTGTCCAAATACTTCACCGTATTCTTCCAGAGAATGAGTTTTTTGATCGTCCATACTATCTAAATCTGCCCAAAATTCAGACAGCCAATGGAACACACCCATATTAGCCTTTCTGCAAGCTTCTATCAAACCTTTTACCTTCCTAAATGGGATATACTCATTATGATAGGGATCCATGGAAATAAGTAGGGTGTCTACCTGATTTTCCTGCAGTTTAGTCAAAATAGACATGGCTTTTGTTTTATCCGTGAACCAAGAAGCATTCGTCTCAATGTACTCAATCCCTATATTATTTTGCTTAGCTGATTTCAAGACCTGGAGTAGCTTTTCTGGCAGTAAGAGCGGCTCACCCCCACCAATATGAACTGCATGACAGCCAAGTCGTTTAAGGATTTTGAATATTTTATCCGCCATTTCCCCAGTCATATAATCATGATCCCAGTCAGGTGAACTGGAATAGGAGCAATGCTTGCACTTTGACGAGCAATAATAGTTGGTGATGATTCCTCCGGATATTAGTCTGTTAACAGTTAGTTTTTTAGTCATATTGTGTCTTCATATCTCCCTTGTGTGTTAAAATATTTCATGAGTCATTTTATACGCATAAATCTCCATAGCGCTTCTCAGATCTTATTTAAAGTTCTGCGGGCTAAGTACTCTTACATGCAACAAATATATACTAGATTATCATAGCCTTACAATATGCAGTAATCTGCTCTTTATTTGATCAAACGGTAATTCCAGATTAACCGTATTAACATATATCTCGTTTCCACTCATCTTGTATCTCTGCTCAAGCTCATAATCAACAGTAGGATATAAGAGCATTCCACTAACCCGGCCAGTAAACTCTGAGTTCTTTACATAAGCAAATATCTGATATAGATTTGCAGATATTAATGTCTTGGCATCTCCAAAATTGCTTATAG
>JAAZEK010000342.1 GCA_012512335.1 Clostridiales bacterium
TCCTATGGTTTATATATACCCAGCTTGTTAAATAAAAAACAATCGTTAGAAACTTGTTATAATTTTATCGATTGCATTATGTTATTGTTGTCTACTGTGAACTATTTAATGCGAAAAGTTGAGAACTGTCCCCACAGTTTCCACAGTTTTTACAACTTGATAACATACGACGCCAATTATACCATACACTGCCACTTATTTATATGGTAAACTTAATGTAGGAGGGCTTGGGTGTGTATAGAATATTAATTGTTGAGGATGATTCCTCTATAAGCGATCTGCTAAAAATGAATTTGACAATTGCTGGATATGAATGCGATACTGCTTGCGATGGTGCGAAGGCACTGAGTGCAATAAAACACAATAAATATGATTTGGCCTTGCTCGATATCATGCTTCCTGAAGTAGATGGCTTTGAGTTAATGCCATACATGGATAAGCATTGTGTTCCGGTTATCTATTTATCTGCAAAAAGTGATGTAGGCGATCGTGTTCGAGGTTTACGACTTGGAGCAGAGGACTATCTAGTAAAACCCTTTCACATTCTCGAGCTACTGGTTCGAATCGAAAAAGTGTTAAGTAGAAATAACAAGCAACCAGAAATTATTTCTCTTTGTGGTGTAACAGTCAATGAAAAAGAACGGAAGATTTACGTCAATGATCAGGAAGTAGAATTGAAGCCTATGGAATATAATCTGATGCTGATGTTCATGAAACATCCAAATATGGTTTTATCAAGAGAACAACTCTTACACAATGTCTGGGGCGATGATTATTACGGTGAAACCCGAACTGTGGATAGCCATGTTGCTGTTATACGGAAAAAACTAAATTGGTCTGATAAGATTGTAACCATACATCGTGTCGGATACAAGCTGGAGGTAGAAAAATGAAGCTATGGATGAAGCTAACTGCTATCTCCCTTATAGTCACAGTTACAGTACTCAGCATCTGTTTAGTTTTTTTTATTGGTATTCAATCTGAATCTATGAAAGAAAAGGATGAAGATACTACCCGTAAAGCCCTTCAATTGTATTGCATGAACATAACTTCTGTGGTAAACGCTGATACATCACGAATACAAGAAGTGACACTTCGCAGTATGGTGGATTATTATTTTTCTACTTACGCTCAGCTCCTTCAAGGTGGCGGAACCTATTATACCCTTGCACAAGATAAACAATATATATTTAACACAAACCCTTACTATCCAGTTGAAGCATATGGCAATACCGAGATACCCCATTTAACCAATGTAAACAATGGAATGGACAAAATTTCTGCCCTTCGTATTTCTACTGATCAAGGGACTGGATTGATAAGCGCTGTCTCTTTCCAGATATCAGACCAGTCATTTGATGCATATATATTCGTGGATGTATCAGATACCAGTAACAGGATTCTGCAAATGTGGCAAGCTTCAATATTAATCTTGCTTGTAGCTTGTATGGGGGTAGCTGTCTTCACTGCAATTTTAATGCGCCGTGCCCTCCATCCTGTAACAAAGCTAACAGAGTCTGCGATACAAATTTCAAATGGAGAATACAGCCAACGAACTACCCCTCATTCCAATGATGAAATTGGCCAACTATCAAAGGCTTTTAATCGCATGGCAGATTCGATTCAAAATCATATACAATCTCTAGATGACCAGATTCAAAAAAGGCAGCTTCTACTTAGCGCTCTCACTCATGAGCTAAAAACACCTATGACAGCTATAATAGGCTATGCAGACAGTCTGCTCCACATGCCGCTAAATGAGGACCAGCGTTTAGAATGCGCAAATAACATTTATGATGCAGGAAAGCGTACAGAAGCCTTGTCACAAAAACTAATGGAGCTTATTGGCCTGTCAGAAAGCCAAAGCATCTCCATGAAGGAATTTTCAACATCAGACTTTGTCGATACTCTCAAATTGACAACTAGTGAACAGGTACATTTCATATATGAAACATCTACTTTATATGGAGACAAAACTTTGCTACATAGTATGCTTATCAATTTAATAAACAATGCCATTAAAGCATCTCCAGATGACGAAATAGTAAATGTAACAATTCGAAGTGAGAAAAATCAATATCAAATCCTTGTTACAGACCGGGGCTGTGGTATCCCTAAAGAGTATATAAGCCTTGTAACAGAGCCTTTCTTCCGCGTAGACAAAGCTCGCTCAAAAAAAGATGGAGGCACAGGCCTTGGTCTAGCCTTATCTGCTATGATAGCTGAAAAACATGGTGGTAGATTAGAAATTGAAAGTATAGTTGGAGTAGGTACCCGAGTTAGTGTCACATTATTACAACTCGATAACAAATCACTTACAAGTCAATGAGGACATGAAACCATATATAGCTATATACTCAATTATGGAGGTGGTTGAATTGAAACGAAATGCAAAATCCATTCTATCGGTTCTATTGGCAATGTTACTTTTCATTGGTTTAACTGGATGTAATGGTGAAAAGAATTCTCAGGTTAAAAACCCTAATCAGAATGGACAGCAAAACCTCAGTGGTGAAAGTCTTTCCGAACAGTTAGGTGTACCATCTACGCTTGTAGAGTATTTTATTTCTGATACAGGTATTTCTGTCATCACAGTTGATGCTGAGGTGGTTGTTCCTGATGTTTCATCTGTCGACGTAATAGAGGCGATTCCTCGCGCTTTTACCGATGAAGAAATTGAACAGTTCATTTCACGTCATAGCAAAAATGTGGTCTGGACAGATCAATTAACTAAGGAAGAATATAAGGATTATGGTGTGCAACAGGATTCCATAGACCCTGATCATTACAGATTATGGATTTACAATGATGAGGTATCCTATAAGCCGGAGTCCAAAGACGATTATTCCTACCATAGCATTATAGTTCATTATGGATTAAATCAAAAAACAGGAAAACTGACATGGACACCTAAATTGGAATATACCAACAGCTCATATAATCTGCAAGGCTACACAGATCTTTGGCCCTTAACGAATGGTAAAGCGAACGGTTGTACCATCTCTTTTGAAGAAGCTAAGAATTTTGCAGATGCAGAAGCACATGCCATCAGCCCGGATTACGAAATGACAAATTTCGGTCAGATGGCAGCTCCTCCTAATACAGAAACCGGTGGCGAAACATTAAGTGATATATCAAATGCCGCAGGAGGAGGAACGCCACAATACTATGCATTTAGATATACACGACATATTAACGGTATTCCTGTAAGTGACGACTATGGAGGCGAATCAATGTCTAATGACTATGATTATAGCTCTGGCTTGGGGGTCATCACCATATTTGTAAACGATGAAGGCGTATGCTATCTTGATTATCACAATCCATATGACTTAGGCGAAGTGGTCCAGTCCAATGTTGAGCTACTTCCATTTGATCAAATTCTGGATGTGTTTGCAAACCTTGGACTGCTAAGTATCCAACACCTGGAGCGGAACGCAGATTTGCAGGAGAATACAATGGATGTATACAAGATACAGTTAGGTTATATGGCAGTGCGACAGCCCGACAATGTCAATGCCTATTACTATGCTCCGGTTTGGGATTTCTACGGCCACCGAGTACTATTCGGAACTGGTGGTTATGCCCACGGCAAGGAATTCGGACCCGTGTGGGGATGGTCAGAGCTAACCATTAACGCCATTGATGGAACAATTATTGATCGTGATCTTGGGTATTAATATGAGAGTAATCATATCGGATATTCGAAATGTAATAAGAAAAGGCTGGTTTTATATCACCATCTTTGCAGTCATGGTTTGTCTTTGGCTGGATTTGGGTACAGATTCCTATTGGGTTTTGCATGGTGGTGGGATGGATCCAATGCTCCTGTTGGAAAAATCTTTATCTGGTCCAGGCAGCGCCCTATCCCTCCCTCTATTGGCATCCCTGCCATGTGCAGCACACGCCATGCAGGAGCTATTAACTGGTGCTGCGAGAATGTCAATTTTTAGAAGTGGATATCGTAATTATATACTAGCTAAGCTACTTACAGTTTTGCTTATGGCTGCTCTGGCTCAGATAGCAGGCATTATTCTTTTTAGCTTATTGTTGGTGGTGGCTTCACCTTCAACATCAAATACTCCCTTTCCGATTGATATAGCTCTAGCACGGATTTTGTCTACCATAGTGTTCGCTTCCATAGGTGGGACAGCAGCACTGCTTTCCAAAGATACTGTAAGTGCTTATGCTGTACCTACAGCCTTGAGCTTTGCTCTATCCATGCTGGTATCAAGGTTTTTTGTTGAAGCAAAATATCAATATCTTGATCCACGAACATGGTTGACTGGTGATAAAAGCTCAATCTTACTTCTGAGCGTACTGCTAGTGGTTTCATCCACACTTTATGTATTTGTTCTGCGCAAGGAGATTAATAATTATGTTTAATATAAAGGAATTTAATTTAAAAAGTGTATACCAATGCTTACTTTGGAATCTGCGTATGCTTCGA
>JAAZEK010000343.1 GCA_012512335.1 Clostridiales bacterium
GAAGATGCGATTTTAAATGAAGCCTTTGAGGAAGAAACTCAAATACCTTCCACAACTGAGCTGTCTGTATTGTACAAAATCAATCCAGCAACAGCATTAAAAGGCATCAATATGCTAGTAGATGATGAAATTCTATTTAAAAAAAGAGGGATTGGGATGTTTGTAACAGCAGGCGCCAAAGAAAAAATTCTTCACAAAAGAAAGCGTAGCTTTTATGATAGCTACATTTTAGCGCTATTAACTGAAGCCGAAAAATTAGGCATAGATCGAAGCGAAATTATTAACATGATAGAAAGAGGGTATGACAAATGAGTTATATAGATGTTAAAAATATAAGTATGCACTTTGGCTCCACTGTTGCCTTAAATAATGTAAATATCTCTTTGGATAAAAACAAAATTTATGGATTATTAGGCAGAAATGGCGCTGGCAAATCGACACTGTTGAACCTCATGACAAATAAATTATTTCCTACGAATGGAAAGATTCTCATGAACGGAGAGCCTGTTCAAGAGAATGATAGTATTCTGTCACGTATCTACTGTATGTCGGAGAAAACCATGTACCCTGAGTCCATGAAAGTGAATGCCGCTTTTAAGTGGACAAAGAAGTTCTACCCTGGATTTGATATGGCATATGCAATAAAGCTTTCTAAAAAATTCGAACTAAACACTAAAAAGGCTATTAAGAACCTGTCAACTGGCTATACCTCTATTTTCAAAATTATAATTGCTTTGGCTTGCAATGCAGAGACAATATTGTTAGATGAACCTATACTAGGCCTGGATGCTTTTCACAGGGATCTGTTTTACAGAGATCTTCTCACTAATTACAATGATAATCCCAGAACCATAGTTATATCCACCCATTTAATTGAAGAAGCGGCTGACATTATTGAGGAAGTCATCATTTTGAAAGAGGGAGAAGTGCTGTTACAGCAAAGTGTGGAGGATGTATTAAGTAAGGGTTATACAGTTTCTGGTCCTGCCGGGAAAGTAGACGCCTATGTCGCTGGGAAACAGACAATCGGAGAAGACACTATGGGTGGCCTAAAATCGGCTTACTTGTTTGATAAGGCACCTGAAGGCCCACTACCTGAAGGCTTAGAAATTACAAAACTGGACCTACAACAGATGTTCATTCATCTGACGAATTCTTAAGGAGGGTTTGACTATGAACTTTAAAAATATGTATTCTTATAATCTTTATGAAAACAGAAAATCGCTAACAATATTCTACGGAGTTATTGTAGGTATTTATCTATCTTTCATAACAGCGCATCTGACTATTCATGGTGATTCATCAATAGGCGGTATGGAGATGTCATCTATTATATTCTTGTTTGTTGTGGGTTTGAATTCATTTAAGTCAAACTTCCACTTCGGTCTTACTAACGGTGTATCCAGAAAAACGCAGTTCTTAAGCTACGCAACAACCGTGTTAACATTAGGAGTATTCATGGCTATTACAGATATGGTGATTTCAAGGCTTGTTGCATTTGTGGTCCCGCCTAACAACTTGTACATGGAGCTTTATGGACTACGGTACACTAGCATTGTAGGCCCATTGTCTTTTCTGAATCATGTTCAGATAATAATGGAGCAATTTCTATGGTATACTTTTTTATATTCCGCAATGGCTATGCTTGGATACTGTATCACACTGATTTACTATCGCAGTAATCTGATTATGAAATGGATAGTATCCATAATACCATTCTTACTTTTATTTGTGGCATTGCCATATCTTGAAACAATTACCCAAGGGGCTGTCTCAAGATTTATAGGTATTTTTATATCAAGAGCCATGGGTTTCACTGGACAAAGCGTTAATCCCTTAGCAGCGGTAATAAGCTTCATCATTGGATATCTTATATTTGCTGGTATATCATTCCTACTCATGCGTCGTGCAGTTGTAAAGCAGTGATAAGTAATGAATAATGCTGAAATAATAAATAATATGGAAGAAGCTTTTGCAGGAACGATTAACAATCTTAGCGAATATCAGCAGAAAATACGTTAAGCACCTTTCACTGTCTGAACGCAGTGAGTTTGGAAGGTGTAGTATTTTCAGCTGATATGAGCTCTAGATTGATTCGTGATGGCAACAGCGACTGGAATATATTTATTATTTTACTTTCCAGTGA
>JAAZEK010000344.1 GCA_012512335.1 Clostridiales bacterium
ACTATCGCCTACCATTCCTCAAACTAACAATTCTTTTCCAAGGTTTTCAATAATTTGCATACGCATTTCCAAAGTTTGAGGTTGTTTTTCTGTTTCCAAAGCTATCAGATGGCTGCGAATTCCTATCTGGACGTCGTTACCAGCAAACCTCTTGCCCCCAAGTAATAATGTTTCGGGAAGAGACAATTCG
Source organism: Clostridiales bacterium (assembly GCA_012512335.1). Taxonomy (GTDB): domain Bacteria; phylum Bacillota; class Clostridia; order Caldicoprobacterales; family DTU083; genus UBA5454. The sequence goes on from JAAZEK010000344.1 coordinate 191, forward strand.
AATCCTTTGCCACTTAGTACCTTCCCATTACTAGAGAGCTTAGCATCAATAAAATTCATTGGAGGATTACCCATAAATTTAGCTACAAAAAGATTATTAGGGTAATGATAAAGTCGTTCCGGTGTATCATATTGCTGGATACGGCCATTGTCTAGGATAGCTATCTTGTCAGCTATAGCCATAGCTTCTTCTTGATCATGAGTGACAATAATAGATGTTATTCCCGTAGCTCGCTGTACTCGTCGTATTTCATCACGTATCTCAATCTTTAGACGCGCATCAAGATTACTCATAGGCTCATCTAAAAGTAGTACATTAGGTTCTTTTACCAAGGCTCTAGCCATCGAAACACGTTGCTGCTGGCCACCAGATAATTGACCAGGCTTCCTATGTAACAAGTGCTCTATCTGCATCATTTTCGCTATATCTTGTGCTTTAGCGTAACGCTCTTGTTTTTTTATCCCTTTCTGTTTTAATGGGAACGCAATATTATCAATAACTTTTAGATGTGGATAAAGTGCATATGATTGAAAAACCATGCCTATATTTCTATCCTTAGGTTGAAGGCCAGTGATATCCTTTTCTCCGAAGTATATCTTACCAGAAGTGGGTTCAAGAAGACCTGCAATGCAATTCAATGTGGTTGTTTTACCGCAACCTGAAGGACCAAGTAGGGCCACGAAAGACGATTCTTCAAAAACTAGATCGATTGAGTCCAGTGCAACCGTAGTTGAGTCGTATTCTTTACGTAATTTTTCAATGCGAATCATATACCTTTACCTCCTGTAAAACCACCCTTCATGAGCGATTTTTGGGCAATTACAAAAAATATCAAAACGGGGAGCATATAAATCAGCGCCATTGCAGAAAAAATACCATAGTCTGCAATCATTTGATCGTTTAAGCTTAGAGAACGCAAATACGTCGCCATTACGGGTGTCTTTCCCGTCAGAATAAGCGTATTAAATAAAAGATAATTTGACCATGCGCTCATAAAAGAAAACATACTTATAGACGCTATACCGGGTTTCACTAAATGAATAATCACTTGAAAAAAAGCAGTCAATCGATTACAGCCATCTACAAGAGCGGAATACTCAAGATCCTTAGGAATATCATTGAAAAAATTGCGCATAATAAAAGTCGAACCCGGCAGACGCAATGCAATAGCAACAAGCACTACACCTGAAAGAGTATTGAGTAAGCGCATATAGATCAAAACATACAAAATACTAATCAAAAGAAGCACTCCGGGAAACATACGTAACAGCAAGAGTAGTTTTTGCAGCACTTTTCGACCAGTAAACTCAATCCTAGATATCGCATAGCCAGCCATGCAACATATGACCACTTCTACAGTTGTGACAATAACAGTAAATAGGACTGTGTTTATAAACGCAGGTCCCATTGTTGGTACTTTATATTGCCCCAGCACAATTGTTTCATATAGAAATCGGAAATTATATAGGGACAGCTTGTGGTCATAGACAAATGCCTGTGAGAAAAAACTG